>DAOOIV010000050.1 GCA_035384605.1 Phycisphaerae bacterium | reverse complement strand
AGGTACTATCCCGAGGGGCTTGAGGTTCGTGTTTGCGAGAATGCCAAGGATCCGGCCACCTGGATTCCCGAATGCTGGAACGACACCCACGCGTTGCTGAGCGCGATCGAACTGGCCGGGGCCAAGAACGCCATGATGTGGTACATCGGGGTCAGCGGCCAGCTCGGCCCGGCCGGCGATGAGACCACCTACACCACCCCGGTTGAGACGATGCAGGCCTACTACGACGAGTTGAAGGCCGGCCCGTGGGTGGCCTTATCCTGGTGGGTGTTCGGCGGCTCCAACACCTGCCATGGGGGATTAGAGTATTACGACAGGACCCTCAAGCATTTCACGCCCCGGCATCCCGAAGGTGAGCCCTATTCGCAAGAGATGCTCGACTACTGGCACGACGCCTATGTGAAGACAAAGATGCGCATGTTCCATGACGTTGTCTACAACCAGTTCGGCCACCTCAACGGCCCCATGCCTGTGACCCAGGACAAGAAGGAGTAGCTGAATGTCTCGAAACGAACGGCACCGATGTTTGATTGCGGTCTTAGCTGCTGCGGCGGCAAGTACGCCGAGCCGCGGCGACGTCTGGCGAGGTTCGACGACCCGGCCTTCGGGGGAAAAGCTGCCCCCTGGCTACGTCAGCGGCGACGTCGTCAGCCATTCTTACGTGCCGATTCGCACCTGGACGCCCAAGGAGGGCATCGGGATCCTGCCCTATCTCTTCGAGTACAACCTGATGTGCTGGAGCGGCGACCAACGGCTTGAAAAGTACCACACGGAGAACGTCCGCCGGATCGACATTGCCAGCAAGTGGTCGACGGCCATCCAACTCTACAATCGCTACGACTATTACCACGACGAGATCATCAATCTCATGATCCGCTGTTTTCGAAACCGGCAACTCATCATCCTCAGCGCTCGTCGGGGTGACAGGAGCAAGGACAGGGAAAAGGATGCTCACGCGAACCTGATCGCGATTCTGACGACCTTGTGGCAGAATCGAGACAGGGAACTGACGAATCTGGAGGGAGACAAGGCAACCGGCCGGCAGCTTATCAACAACATCCTGGCCGCCAGCCTCGGTGATGAAGGCGAATGCGGGCTGAAGACAGCCGGGCTGGAGAAGCTGTTCGCCAAGTTCGACCACGAGATCCGCCTCCGCAGGATGAATGGAGAACAGCCGTTTCGCCACATCAAGGGCTGGTACAACATGCTCGGATACGCAGCTTTTGACTACCATAGTTGTTATGCCGCCAGCCGGGAGGACGTGGACAAGCACAAGCGGGTCATGCTGCCGCCGAACACCCAGGCCATCGGCGTGGACGTTTATCACTACTGGTTCCACAAACACAGCCCGTTCGATCCGGCGGACCTGTCGATCCCGCGAGAGAAGGTTCGCGCCCACAGCGACGAGTGGCAGCGGATTCGCACGAGGTACTATCCCGAGGGGCTTGAGGTTCGTGTTTGCGAGAATGCCAAGGATCCGGTCACCTGGATCCCCGAATGCTGGAACGACACGCATGCCCTAATGAGCGGCATCGAATTGGCTGGGGCACCAAACGCCATGATGTGGTACATCGGCGTGTCAAGCCAGATCGACAATTCCAGCGGCGCGGCGACCTATACGACACCTGTCGAGACCATGCAGGCCTACTATGATGAACTGAAGGCCGGCCCGTGGGTGGCCTTGGCCTGGTGGACATTCGGCACCGATCGGGACACGCACGGTGGCCTCGAGTACTACGACAAAACGCTCAAGCATCATACCCCCCGACATCCCGAGGGCGAGCCCTATTCACAGGAGATGCTTGACTACTGGCACCGGGCATATGTAGACGTGAAGAAGCGGATGTTCGAAGACGTGGTGTACGGGCAGTTTGGCCATTTGAACGGGCCCGTGGCCAAGCCGTGAGGGGGGCGGCATCACTGAGGCTGAACCATCGTCCTTCGGAGTCGCAACATGCGGGATACTCGCGTGGCAGCAGCTCAGTTTGAACATCGCGACGGAGACCAGGCGTACAATCCCGGGCGGATTTGCGATCCGACTCGCAAGGCAGTCGATGACGGTGCCGAGATCGTCTGCTTTCACGAGCTCTGGATGCCGGCCTCTGGGTGGATTCAGCCGACGCGCCCAGAGGAGGCCGGCCGCGATCACCGAGCCCGCGCCGAATGGGCCAAGCATCCGGGAGTCGACCCGAATCGCCAGGGATCATTCGACCACCATGATGGCGGAGCTTCTCGAGATCGACGGCGAACGCTTCTGTAACTGCTACGTAACCGTGGGGCAAGGTGGCCACATAACCAAGCAGGCTGCATCCAGCGACGCTGAAGCGTATTCGAAGGCTTCTGTCGTTGTTGAAGCTGCTCCACGGAGGCGAACTTCGTGAAACGATAGAAAGGCGAGGCTCCATGACAATCTACAAATCCATCATCCCGTTTCCGCGCTTACGAACGGCTTCGGGGCCGGGTTTGCGCGTGGTCATGATTGGTCTGGCAGTGAGTGTGACGATCGTCCAGGGGGCTGAAACGCAGCAAATTTCGGCCGGCGTTCGGACCTCGAGGCCGGATCCTTATGCCCCGACGACGCTTCCCGATCGCATCGTACTTACCTGGTGTGGCGACCCGACCACGACCATGGCCGTTACCTGGCGCACCTCGCCGGATGTTCGCAAGGGGTTTGCGGAAATCGCTCCAGCCGAGCAAGGCCAGCGGTTCTACCAGGAGCTCAATGGGAATGAATACAAGAAGATTACCTTTGACAACCAGCAGCGGACGGTCGAAGCACAGACCACGAGCTTCGAGTCCCCCGGTCCGCGCTCCTGTTACCATTCGGCCCGTTTCGAAGGACTTTCTCCCGGTACCAGGTATGTCTACCGCGTGGGCGATGGGGTCAGATGGTCGGAATGGTTTCAGTTTCGGACGGCCACGCGCGAGGCAGAGCCTTTCCGCTTCATCTACTTCGGCGACTTGCAGGATGCCGTCGCCTCGATGTGTTCCTGGGTGTTCAGGGCGGCGATTCTATCGGCTCCCGATGCCGCGTTCACGCTGCATGCGGGCGACCTGACTGCCAGCCGTGGCAGCGATGTGGAATGGGGCGAGTGGTTTGCAGTGGGAGGCTGGGTCAACGCAATGGTGCCAGTGGTGGCTACCCCGGGTAACCACGACTACTTCAAGACGGCTCCCGACGGAAGCCCGGGCGCCTACCTGGAACCGCACTGGCGGGCTCAGTTCACGCTTCCTGAGAACGGCCCCGCTGGTCTCGAAGAGTCCTGCTACTATATTGACTACCAGGGAGCCAGGATCATATCGCTCGACTCGAACGTGCGGCGTGAGGAGCAGGCCCAATGGCTCGACCGAACTCTGTCGAGCAACCCCATGCGCTGGGTGATCGTGACTTGTCATCATCCTGCATACTCGGTCGCCAACCATCGAGGCGGAGGGGTGCGCCGGGAATGGCAATCGGTGTTTGACAAGCATGACGTGGACCTCGTGCTCACAGGGCATGATCATGCTTACAGCCGCACCGGTCTCATCAGAAGAGGGAAAGACGATACGCCTGTGGAAGGGCGGGGAGAGGGCACGGTTTACGTCGTGTCCGTCGCCGGTCCGAAGATGAACTGGCCGATTGTGGCAAAGGGCGAGCCGACAGGCTTCGCCAAACGCGAGGCGCAGGACACACAATTCTTTCAGGTTATTTCGATTGACGGAGACAAGCTGCGATACGAGGCCTGGACGGCCACAGGCGTGCTCTACGACGCATTCGCGCTTGTCAAACAAGGCCGAGGCAGGAAGGAGCTGATCGAGGAGATTCCTGCCGCGCCTGCTCGCCGCCGAGGCCAGTTGGGCTCGGCGTCGGGGCCCGATCGCGGGGCGGTCCTGCTGCCGCCGGAGAAGTAGGTCGGTGGGCGCGCGAGGGGTGGACGAACGTAAGTAGTCGGGCGGCGGGGCGTTCCAACGGTCCTCTGCCCGGCAGGTGTGCAGTCACATGAATCTGTCGGAGACGCGTGATGAAGAAACGGTTGACACTGGTTGTGGGCTCTCTCTTGATGCTGGTCGTACCGGCCGCGGCTGAGCCGGCTCCGCTGGCCGCGGTCAACTCCGCGGGCGTAGAACGCGATCCCTGGCTTTCCCCGGACGGCTACACGCTGTATTTCGCATCCAACCGTTCGGGGGGCGGTTTTGACATCTACCAGTCGCAGTGGGACGGTCACCAGTGGTCGCAGCCAAAGGCGCTTGGCAGCCACGTCAACTCCGATTTTGACGACATTCGGCCGAGCTTGTCCGCCGACGGCCGGCGACTGTTGTTCGTGTCGCATCGCGGCCGCTTCTATCGAGGCGTGTGGATTTGTGATCGTCAGCCGGACGGATCGTGGGGACAAGCGCGATACGTCACGGTCGACGAGCAACCCGCCGTCGACGACGCGGTGATCGGGCGGGATGGTCGGACCATTTTCTACAAGCGGATCAGCAAGAATCAGCCGCCGACAGACCGGCGGTGGGACATGTGCATGAAGTACGATCCTCGCCGGCGTTTCTGGGAGGTCCCGCGCCCCTATCACGGCCCGTTGCCAGAGAACCATGTTCCGGGAGCATTTTGGCGATTCTCGGTCAAAGACGGCGACATTTATGTCGAAGCCGCCACCGAAGCGGAACCCCAAAAGACGGACGTACCGGAGGTGCTGAATTGCCTGAAGACTTCCAGTCTTTATGGGAGGGAAGACCAGGAGTACTGGGTGTCCGAGGGGCAGAACCTGGTGGACGGGCTTGAAGACACAAGCTGGATTTCGAAGGAGGGGTTGCCCATCAACCAGCAGTGGGTGTTGCTGGGCCTGAACGGCCGAGCGAAATACGTTCCCGGTCTCAGTCGGATTCATCGTTTCCGTATTCACTCCGGCCCGGCCGAGGAGCATCGAGATCAAGAGCGCAAGGACGCGGTTGTGATTTTCGACAAGGAAAAGGGGCCCCCGGCGCGCCCGACCCGATTGCGTATTCTGGGCGGCATGGATGTGGACTCGTTGAAGGAATTGGCGGTCGTCGAGTTGGACCTTAACAGCGGTTCCCCTTGGCACGACGTGCCTTTGAAGGAGCCCACATACCTTCGCTACATCAAGATTGAAGTTCTTGAGACGGCGGGGCCTGCCGCGGATTGCGTCGCTTTCAACGAGGTCGAGGCGTACGGCGCCGGCCTCAGCGCTCGACGGCCCGCGCATCGCGTTTCAACGGATGAGAACAACAACATTCTGGTCGACGGCGAGCCGTTTTTCCCGGTTTACCTTTACTATGCCAAGGCCGAGGCATGTTTGGCCGATTACGGCTTCAATACCACGCTGGAAACGTACGACGTCGCCCCCGACAGCGCGCGGCTGGCCATTCTCGACCGCGCTGAGGATTCAGGCTTCATGGTCATAGGGCATGTGCCGAACGTAGATCACGAATTTGAACGGAAGAGGGCTCGCAACCAGCTCCTGGCCTTGAGGCATCACCCGGCCCTTCTGGGCTACCTCATGTCCGACGAGGCCGGTCACAGCCCCGAGATCATGGCCATGGACAAGCGGCGATCGGACTTCATCCATGAACACGACCCGAATCATTTCACGATGCTGAATGATCTATATCCGACCTACTATCCGCGTTCATCGGCCTTTGTGGACGTCTTTTCGATCGATCCCTATCCCCACATCGTCGGACAGCCGTTCTCATACCAGGGTTACGCGGTTGACGTAGCGTATCAGTGCGTCCAGCACAAGAAGCCGGTGTTCGTGGTCAATGCGTCCTGGGGACCGATTCTATCTCCGGTGGAGAACCGGCTCGGTGTCTACCTGGCTCTGATTCACGGAGCCAAGGGCATCTCATGGTACGCGCTGGGTGTCAGGAACGAGGATGACGACCATTACGCGAGTATCCTGCGCTGCACGCGGGAAATCCGTCGACTCGAGCCGGTGTGGTTTGCGCCTGACCCCAAGCCGGATTCCGCTTTGCTGACCCATTCTCGAATCGAGAATCCCAGTGCCCGAATCGACGTGATGATCAAGGAGGTTGCCGGTGAGGTATGGTTGTTGGCCGCCAACTGCGAGCCCAGGCAAGCCACGGTGACCTTCTCGTTCGGGTGGGGCGACGAGATTGTAATCAAGGAAGTCATGGCCGAGCAACCGCAGGCCTGGAGCATGAATCGTCGGGACTTCCACACCATGGACGCCTGGCCGCCGTCGGAGGATCGCGAACCGGTGCGCCAGGCTCGTCCCATTGATCTGACGTTTCCTCCCTATGGCGTGCGGATCTTTCGCATGAAGCCGGTCGGCAAGATCGGGCCGCTATATCAGCCGGTGGGCGACGGTACCCAACTGGCCATGGTCAACGAGTCAGCGATCAGACGCACAGCCGAACAGGCCAAGTCCCTTCGGGAGCAAGGCAGGCTGGAGGACGCCAAGAAGGCCGTCGACGCATTCTGGTCGAAATATGGAAAGCGAGTGTCCGTGGACGACCTTTCCAGCCTGATGGACATACTGGGTCAGAAAGCATCAGCAGACGAGATACTTGCTGACTATGGGCGGCTGGCGGAGGAGCACCCTGAGGCCGAAAGCTGGCCCAAGTGGGTCTACAAGATTGTGGCAGCACTGCACGAAGAGAAACGCGATCAGGAAGCCGGCGTTTGGATGTCCAGGCTGATCCGCCACCGGCCGGACTCGCTCTGGCGAGCCAACGCCGAAGCGCTCGTCAATCCAGCGTCTGCGCGAGAAGGGCACAAGCCCTGGACTCAGGCCGTCAAGATCGATACCAAGCCTGTTATTGACGGCGAACTCACCGAGCCGTTCTGGCAGAGCCGCGTGAAGTTCAAGAACACCGTTTTCCTGGACAGCAGCAAGAACCCCCAGGAAACTGAATTTGCCGTCGCATACGACGATCAGGCTCTCTACTTTGCAGCCAGGTGCGTCGAGCCCCAGCCTTCTCAGATCTTGAAGCGGTGCGACAAAGACGACGGTTCCGTCTGGGCGGACGACTGCATTATCATTTATCTGGATCCGAAGCTGGAGTACAAGTCCTATTATCAGCTCATTTTTAACGTCCTGGGCACGAAGTGGGACGGCACCGGCAGCAGCGGCGGCCACGCGAACGCCGACGGCCTGAACGCCAAGAACGTGGAACGCAGGGCAGTGGTCAAGGACGATGCTTGGCAGATTGAAATTGCGGTCCCCTTCAGTGACCTGAAGCGGCCGGCTCCCAGCCCTGGTCAGGTCTGGGGTTTGGGTGTCCAGCGTTGGCGGCAGGTCGGCGGGGCATTGCCCACGGTTTGGGGCAATGAACGAGGAACATCTCACGACAGCCGTCCGGAAGACTTTGGTTTTCTCGTTTTCCGGTGACATGAACGAGCAGGCAGCAATGCTGAGCCGGGATCGTTGCCAGAGCACCTCCGGCGGGCTCACTTGCGTCGGACCGCCTTGGTCCACATGGTGGTTTTTCTTGTTGGTCACTCCTGCCTCTTCTGAGGGTGCCACTGGCGGCTTGTGAGACTTGTCAAGAGCGGCAACAGCAAGCGCGCTTGGTGAAGCAGTATTCCGCCATCGTCTCCGTCAACATCTTCGCGAGGGCACCAGCAGCACCGCCCTGTTGCCCGTCGCGGCCTTGGCCGGTAGCCTTTTGAGCCGTGGACATGCGAGAAGTGAAGGAAGTGAAGCTTGCGGGTGGGGAGTCATCAGCGAACACACAAAGCGGCACATGGCGCGGCCGGCTATGTCGTTTCCTTTGCAGACCCGGATGGCCGATCCTCGTCGCCCTGATCGCGATGATACTGGTGTCGCCATCGTTGCGCCTGGGGTGGGTGTTTGATGACGACTTTCATCGTCTCACCATTCGGGGCTCGACGAGATGCCTCGCATTCTCGGGATCGATCTGGGACATGTTCCGCTTTCTCGACGGGGATGCTGCACGAACCCTGGAATTGATGGACCACGGCGTGCTGCCGTGGTGGACTGTGCCCGAGGCCAAGGGCAGTTTCTGGCGGCCGCTGACCATTCTGACTCACTGGATCGACTACCACCTGTGGCCTGATACGGCGTGGCTGATGCACGCGCAGAGCATAATGTGGTATGGGTTGCTGGTTCTGGCAGCGGCGGCGCTGTATCGACGGATGATGGGGGCGGGCATAGCGGCCGGGCTGGCCATGGTGCTGTTTGCGGTCGACGACGCGCACAGCATGCCCGCCGCGTGGTTGTCCAACCGCAACGCGATTGTCTCGGGTGTGTTCGGAGTGCTGGCCATTCTGGCTCACGATCGCCGGCGGCGCCAGGGGCGAACCGGCAGTGCCGTACCTGCATGGCTCTGCACCGCCGCCAGCCTGCTGTCGGCCGAGGCCGGCGTCGGCACATTTGCCTACCTGGTAGCTTATACCGTATGCCTGGACCGGTGCAGGTGGCGGCAAAAAGTCTTCATCATGCTTCCCTACCTCACGGTCCTGATCGTCTGGCGAGTTGCCTGGACGCTTGGCGGCCATGGCGTGCAGTACCTCGGGCTCTACGTGGACCCCTTCCGGGAGCCGGCGGTGTTCGCCCTGAGCGTCATTCAGCGGATTCCTCTTCTGATGCTTGGCCAGTGGGCGGGACTGCCGGCCGAGGCTGCGATTCTTCTGCCGAACCGTCTCATGTTGCTGCTCCAGCTTCTCGGCGTGGGGATTACCATTGTTCTGGCGGCCGTAGCATGGCCGCTGCTTCGCCGCGATCCGGTTGCTCGCTTCTGGGCGCTGGGCATGGCCTTGTCACTGGTGCCCGCTTGTGCAACGTTTCCGGCCAACCGGCTTCTGGTGTTTGCGGGCATCGGCGCAATGGGCATGCTCGCCCAGTTTCTTTTAGACGTCCTGCGGCTTGAGAACCACTCGGGGGCCGTCGGCGGCTTGTCTGTCGGTGCTGTGGCTGACAAGCCTCTCCGGGCACCCGGCCGGAACGGTCATCCGCATGCTCGGCGTCTTTGTCGTGTCGTCGCCTGGTCCTTTGTATGCCTGCACATCGTACTTGCCCCCGTGGCCCTGGCCGTGCAGGCGGCATTTCCGATGGGCTTCAAGAGATTCAACGATGAACTTACGGTCCGAACCGCGCTCGATGGTTCCGTCGAGCAACAGACTCTCATCATCGTGAACGCCCCGAGCGTGATGCACGCCATGTATCTTTCGGTGCAGCGGGAACTGGCCGGCCAGCCGGTGCCCCGCCACACGCGCGTTCTGGCCCCCGCATTGCCGGCAGTCAAAATCCGCCGGTTGGACAAGAACACGTTGTCCATCCGGCCGGAAGACAGTTTCATCGCCTGGCGCTTTGACCACCTCTTCCGGAGTGAGCGAAGGCCGATGTCTCTCGGACAGCGCGTGAAACTCAGCGACCTGACCATCGACGTAACGGAGCTGACGCCCGATCTTCGCCCGGCCGAGGCCCTGTTCCATTTTGCCGTACCGCTCGAGCACCCGTCGCTCAGGTGGCTGCACTGGCAGGACGGCGAATTCGTTCCTTTTACCCCGCCGGCGATCGGCGAAACCATTGAGCTTCGTCCCCGGCCGCCCAGTCTCTGGTGAGGATCACGACGGAATGCGTTGGTCTGTTCCTGCAGGTTTTTTTCTCACTCATTCCTGATGACTTCTGCCTACTGCTTGCATAGTATCCAATAGAAGGAGATGGTACAGGATACGCCGCTGTTGCTGTAGCCGGGAGAGTCTCCGCCCATGCCTACCGCCGGTGACCCGATTGTCGATCCAACGACCGAACCCGGCAGGTTTTCCTGGCCGACGGCATTCCTTGTGGCGGCGGCGTCCGGCGGACTGCTGGCCGCCTGCTTCCGTCCCCTCGGTCTGCATTTCCTTGCATGGATTGCCTTGGTTCCGTGGCTGATGATGTTTCCGCGATTGTCGCCGGCCGCGACGTGGCTTTTTGGCATCGTTCTCGGGTTGGTCTTTTATCGGATCGGGCTTGATTGGCTCATCAAAATCGCCGGGCCGATAGCCGGCGCGACCATCATCGTTCTTGCGGTGTGGATGGGCTTCGCGTTCCGGGTCGCCCGACTGCTGACGGTGCGATTCGGTCCTGCGTCCATGTTGTGGGCCGTGCCGCTGGCGTTTGTCGGAGCCGAGGTGCTGAGATGTGAGGGGCTACCTCGCCTGCGGTTTTCCTTTCTGGCATTCGGGTACAGTCAGTCGCACAATCTCCGGGTGGCGCAAATCGCCTCGATCGGCGGCGTGTACTTCCTGTCTCTGCTTCTGGTGGCAGTCAATGCCGCGGTGGCTTACGGACTGTGGCAGCGCCGTCGTCGGGCCTGGATACCGGCCGTGGTGATGGCGGCAGGAGTTATTGTGGTCGGCGTCATTTCTCAGCCTCCGTCGTTCGTGCTTCAGGACACAGTGACCGTCGCCTGCGTGCAAGGCGAAGAGCTTCGATATCGCGAGTACCTCGATTTAGCCGCCCGTGCAGCATCGGCTCGGCCGACGCCCGCCTTCATCGTTTTGCCGGAGCATACCATCACAGAAGCGGCGACAGAAGATCATCGAATGGTATCGGGGCTCGCTGAACTGGCCCGAGAACACGACCTGTACGCCTGCGTGGGCGCGCACATCACATCGCAGGCCGGAAGCTGTCGCTACGATAACGTGGCCATGCTCATCGGTCGTGCCGGTATCGTCGGCACCCAAGCCAAGGCAGTTCCCTTGCCGTTCTTTGACGACGGGAATCCCGCCCGGTCACAAGCGGCGTTCGATACGACGTACGGGCGGATCGGCATGTACGTCTGCTATGACGGCCTCTTCACCGATCACCCTCGCCATCTGGCAAGGCTTGGAGCAACGCTCATCCTCGTTCCGGTGATGGACCCCGCGCGTTGGCCGGCCCAGGAGCAGTGGCAGCATGCCGATATGGCTCCGATGCGCTCGATTGAGCTGCGTCGGAGCGCCGTCCGGGCGGCCAGCTCCGGCATAACCCAAATCATTGACCCCCGTGGCCGGGTCATAGCTCAGCGTACTCGCGATGAAGGTCCCGGGGCCGTTGTCGCTTCGGTGCCTCTGTGCAACCGGCAAACCTTCTTCATGCGAGGAGGACACTTGTTTGCCGCGGCGGTCGGCTGGTCCTTTCTGCTGACATTCATTGTGCTTACCTTATGGCAATGGATCCGTGGACTCATTTACCTATCGGGCAGGGGTTCGCACAAAACGTGATGCCGCTGTCGGCAGGCAGGTTACAGGCGGGCATACCGCCGATAGAACATGGTGAGCCGGCTGAAGTTGCCGAATGAGGTCCCTGACGGGGTCGGCTTGGGCTTTGACAGGCCGCAGTCAACCCTATAGACTGCCTTGTCTTGATCCCTTCGAGCAGCGTGTGTCTGCATCAGATCACAGGCCGAGGGGCCTTTGTCAGGCAATGGACTCGTTGAGGGAGGTTTGACATGAGCAGAACCATGAAGGTCGTTTCGTTGATTGCCATCGCCGTGTCGGTGTTGGGGATTGTCCTGGTCGCCGGGTGCAAGGATCGAGGCGCCGGCGGCAAGGCCAAGCCGATCGAAATGAACTACAGCATCTTCTTCCCGGACGTGCACATCGTATGCCAGACGGCCAAGGCCTGGGCGGAGGAGATCGAAAAGCGCACTGATGGGAGGGTCAAGATCAAGATTCATCCCGGCGGCACGCTGACCGCTGCGGACAAATGCTATGATGGCGTGGTCAACGGAATCTCCGACATCGGAATGAGTTGTTTCGCATATACGCGCGGGAGGTTCAAGCTGCTCGAAGGACTCGACCTGCCTCTTGGTTATCCGAACGGGGTCACCGCTACTCGAATAGCCACGGAACTGACGATGAAGTATGAGCCTGCTGAACTCAGCGACGTGCACGTGCTTTACGTCCATGCTCACGGGCCGGGCATCCTGGCCTCCAAGAAGGCGGTTCGTACGCTGGAAGACATGAAGGGGCTGAAGGTCCGCGCCACCGGGCTGTCCACCAAGATCGTCGAGGCCCTTGGCGGCGTTCCCGTTGCCATGCAACAGGGCGACACCTACGAGGCCCTCCAAAAGGGCGTCGTCGAGGCGACTTTCTGCCCCATTGAGACGCTGAAGGGCTGGAAGCAGGGTGAGGCGATCAACTTCGTCACCGATACCTCCTGTATCGGTTACACGACAGCGATGTTTGTGGTGATGAACAAGAAAACCTGGGACAACCTGGCGGAAGACATCCAGAAGGTGTTTACCGAAACCAGCCGCGAGTGGGTGTTCAAGCAAGGCGCTGCTTGGGATCAGGCCGACCAAGAGGGACTGGCTTTCGTCAAGGGACTGGGGCGTGAGATCATTACTCTGTCCCCCGAGCAGCAGGAAAGGTGGAAGGAGCGCGTTCAGCCCATTATCGATGAGTACGTGGCTGCGGCCGAGGCCAAGTCCTTGCCGGGTGCCGCGTTTCTCAAGGACATCCAGATGATGATTGCCCAATCGGCGGCGTCGAAACCAGAATGATGGGCGCGGTGCAACCGATCATTTCGAAGCTTTCCGGTTTCTGGACGGCGTACGCTCGCAGCGTCAGGATGCTGGTCTATGTCCTGGAGATCATCGCGGCCCTGGGCATTATCACGATGATGCTCCTGACTTGCGCGGAGGTGATCCTTCGCATCTTTCGCATTTCCGTGACGGGCGTGGTTGACGTCGTCTGTGTCGCAGCGGCCGTCACCGCGGCGGCAGCAATTCCGTATACGACGGCCTGCAAGGGACACGTCGCGATCGAGTACTTCTTTCAGAAACTGTCGCGGCGGGGCCGAATCGTGGTGGACACCCTTGTCCGCATCTGCGTCGTTCTCCTGTTCGGGTTTTTGACCGTGGAGTGCGTCAGTTACGGCATGTCGCTTAAAGCCAATGGTCAGGTGACCCCGACGCTGCAGATGCCCGACTTTTGGGTGCCGTACGTTCTGGCCGCATCTTGTGCGGTTGTGTGCCTGGTGACCATTTACCATTTGTTTCATCCAGGCAAGGAACTGATTAAGCCATGACGCCCGTCGAGATTGGGATACTGGGTTGTATCGTGCTGGTGTTGCTGCTGGTCAGCAGCATGCCCGTGGCTTTCGCCATGGCGATCGTCGGGTTTGTCGGTTTCGCCGTGGTCGTCACACCTCACGCGGCTGTAAGCATGGCCACGACCGAGCTGTGTGACACTTTTTCCAAGCACAGCCTCACAGTGATCCCTCTTTTTGTGCTCATGGGCCAGGTTGCCTTTCATTGCGGCATCAGCCGCCGGCTCTTCAACACGGCCTACCATTGGTTTGGACCGCTGCCGGGCGGGTTGGCGATGGCCACCGTGGGTGCTTGCACGGCCTTCGGGGCCATCTGCGGGTCGGGGCCCGCGACCGCCGCCACCATGTCGCTGGTCGCGTTGCCGGAGATGAAGCGATATGGATACAGCATGGAGTTAGCCTGCGGAACGGTCGCATCGGGCGGGACGTTGGGCATGATGATCCCGCCGAGCGTTGTTTTCATCGTCTATGGTATCATGACCGAACAGTCGATTGGCAAGTTGTTCATCGCAGGGATACTGCCGGGCCTGTTGACCGCGGGCCTCTTTACATTATTCATCTATGTCGAGTGCATCCGGCGTCCCGGTTACGGGCCTGCCGCGCCCTCAACGAGTTGGGGTGCCAAGTTTGTTTCCCTTCTGGGTGTTTGCGAGACCCTTGCGCTGTTCCTCCTGGTGATCGGCGGCATGTTCGCCGGTTTCTTCACCCCTACCGAAGGAGCGGCCATCGGCGCCGGCGGCACGATTGTCATCGCGCTGGTCAAGAGGCAACTGGCCGCGAAGATGGTCTGGCGAGCGCTGCAGGAAACGATGCGCACAAGCCTGATGGTCATGATCATCGTGGCGGGTGCAATGATTTTCGGCAAGTTTCTAACGGTCACGGGCATCCCGACCGAATTGGCCGCGTGGCTGGGCGGTCTGCCGTTGCCGGCATGGGTGATTGTCGGTCTGATCATCACCTTTTTCATCATTGCCGGATGCTTTGTGGATGCCTTGGCGTTGATATTGCTCACGGTTCCGATTTTCAGGCCGATCATCAACGGATTGTATCCCGAACAGGACCCCATGCTTCTGATCTGGTTCGGTGTCATCATTGTGCTGGTCACTCAGATCGGAACGATTACCCCGCCGGTCGGGGTCTGCGCATACGTGGTAGGCGGAATCGAGCGCGACGTGCCTTTGCAGGCTGTGTTCAAGGGCTGCGTGCCTTTCGTGATGGCCCTGGTCATCGCCACCGTTTTGTGCGTTGCGTTCCCGCAAATCTGCACATGGCTGCCCGGCATGGTTCGCTAAGAGAGCAAGGATCCAGACCATGGATAGCGGCACATTTCCAGTCAGCCCGTATCAGAAGATTCTCTTCTGCACCGATTTCTCCGAAAACGCCGATTATGCGTTCAACTTTGCCGTGGACGCCGCCGTACGCCGGCCGGGCTGTACGCTCTATCTGCTGCACGTCATCCCGGAAAGCGACGCCCAGTTCTGGAAGACCTACATCTACGAAGTTGACGGTATAGACGAGAAGGCCAAGCAGGATATCGACGAGAAAATCAACCTTGATTACAGGCCCCGCGTTCCGGCGGGCGTTGATTTCGAGGTGGAGATACGCGTCGGCAAGGATTACCAGGTGATCCTGGAGTTTGCTGAGGAAAGAGATATCGACGTGATCATCATCGGTCGCCAAGGCAGAGGCGGTCTGCAAAAGGCCTTGTTCGGAAATGTCACCGAGAAAGTCGCACGCAAGGCGCCGTGTGCCGTGTTGATCATCCCCATGGACTTCCAGAAAAAGCACCCACGGTAACTCGATTCAGTGCAGTTCCGGAGCATCATGCCATGATCAGACCGATTCATTGTCGGCTCATTGCCGTTTCAGCTTGTGTTTGAGGCACCGTTTGGGTTGCCGAGACGCAGCGGAACCATGTCTCCACTCGGGGCAACGATCACTGGTCAGGCAAGCCGTCAGAGCCCGCCGGCGACGGCAACGATGGCCCGTTGGCCACGTTGACGCGTGCGCAGGAAGCGTTCCGAGCGAGCAATAAAGCCGGATTGAACCGGCCTGTCGAGGTCATCATTGGAGAAGGCAACCACCGGCTGGCCGAGCCGCTCGTGTTGGGCCCGGAAGACTCGGAAACGGAGTCGGCGCCGATCACCTGGCAAGCCAAAGGCAGAGTGATCCTGAGCGGCGGACGGGTCATCACCGGTTGTCGCGAGACGACGCCTAACGGCAACACCGACTGAGCGGCGGAAATCCCGGAAGGAGGAATGACCGGTTCGAGACGGACGACAATCTTTATTTGCGAGTCAACGGCCAGCCGTTCGGTCTTGCAGGAGTGACGCTCGAAGGCTGGGGCCAGCGCGGCCGCGACCGCAGCTCGATCGTCGCCGACCCGCTCTTCGTTGGTTCGAGTTAAGGCGACTTCACTCTCAAATCCGGCTCACCGACCAACAAGGTCGGCTTTTTGCCCATCAATCTTGGTGCGGGGGGACGGGTGACGTGGCGACGGCACCATGAGTGCAATAGCCTGCACCGTGCAGCCCTATGGCCATCCGGGCAAAACGCGCAGGTTTGAGATCCGACGTATTATCGGACGTAGAAACCTCTCTCTGCGCCCCGTTTCCCAAACACAACTGGCACCTCAGTGAGACCCCGGAGTTTCCGATAATTGTGGCATGTCCTTTATTGAAACGCAACGAAGGCGGGCGGCTCGGCGTCGGCATGCTCCGTCGGTTTATCGTTCAGCTGCTCGCGTGGGTTGCAGTGCCGGCACATCACCCGGTTCCAACGATGCACGTCCCTGGGTCATTCCGGCGAATCTCCTGGGGCAAACAGACCACGAGCAGTTTGCCGGTAATGACGACGTGCTGGGAAGAGAACTCGGCGTTCGGCCACGACTACTCGCCAAGGCCCTGACCATTCGCCGAACCGAGGAACGCCTGCTCAAGCTATTCGCCGAGGGCAGAGTCTCGGGCACCGTGCACACCTGCATTGGGCAGGAATGGGTGGGCGTCGCGGTCGCTGATACGCTCAAGGAGGGGGACTTCGTTTTCAGCAACCATCGTTGCCATGGACATTACCTCGCGTGGACGAACGATGTTGAGGGTCTCATCGCCGAGATCATGGGACGCAGCACCGGCGTTTGCGGCGGCAGGGGGGGCAGCCAGCACCTGTGCAAGGATGGGTTCTTCTCCAACGGCATTCAGGGCGGGATTGCTCCGGTTGCGGCCGGACTGGCGATGGCCCGACGACTTGATGGCGGCAGCAATATTGCCGTGGTTTTCATCGGAGATGGAACGCTCGGACAAGGCGTCGTTTACGAAACGATGAACATCGCCGCCAAATGGCATTTGCCGTTGTTGATCGTCCTCGAAGATAACGGCGTTTCTCAGTCCACCCTGCAGGACGAAACGCTCTCCGGCTCTATCAAGGGACGGGCGCACGCATTCGGTATCGACGTGCGATCCGCCGACACCTGGAATCCGTCCGAACTAATCGATGTGACCGCGGCAGCGGTTTCTCATGTCCGTCGGACGCGGCACCCCGTGCTCCTGCACATTCGTACGTACCGGCTGAAGGCTCACTCCAAGGGTGACGACAATCGTGAGATCGAGGAAGTTCAGGCCTACGCCGAGATCGATACACTCAGTCGCTTGCTCGACGAGCCTTCCGATCCGATCAGGAACCTGATTGAGAAGATCGACCGGAGACTCGACGAAGCCGTTGACCTTGCGGAGCAGGCTTCGCCCACCGAGCCGGTTGTTCTCCTGGATCATGCTCCCGCCGGAACCGAGCCTGTCGAATGGCGTTCTCTCGATTTTCGCCCGCAACGCGTCGTCGACGCGATCCGCACGGCGCTCGATGAATCAATGGCCGAGGATGATCGGATTGTCCTGATGGGTGAGGATGTCTGCGACCCGTACGGCGGCGCGTTCAAGGTCACCGCGGGACTGAGCAGCAAGTATGACGATCGTGTTCGCAATACGCCGATCAGCGAGGCGGCTGTTGTGGGCATCGGCAGCGGCCTGGCTATCGCGGGTTTCAAGCCGGTCGTCGAGATCATGTTCGGTGATTTCGTCATGCTGGCAGCCGATCAGATCATCAACCATGCGGCCAAGTTCGCTGAAATGTACAACGCGCAGGTGCGGGTGCCTATCATCATCCGTACGCCCATGGGCGGCTATCGGGGATACGGGCCGACACACAGCCAGTCGCTGGAAAAACACCTTCTCGGGGTGCCCGGCACTCGTGTTCTGGCCGTTCATACCCGCTATTGTCCCGGCACCCTGTATCGCCGACTCCTGCAGACCATCGATCGGCCCACGCTGGTCATCGAGAACAAGTTGCTCTACGGCCGGCGAGCCGATCCGCAAGCCCCGGCCGGATCGGTCATCAGCGCGACCGCGACCGACTTTCCGACCATTCGAATCTCGCCGGAGAGCGAGCCCTCGCTGACGGTCGTGGCCTACGGCGGGCTCGTGCCGATGGCGGAGACCGCCGTCGAGTCGTTGATCGACGAGGATATCGCCTGTGACATGCTGATCCCCACTCAATTGTATCCCCTGGACATCGAGCCGATCGTCGAGTCGGTGGCCCGAACGGGGCGTATTTTGGTAATCGAAGAAGGCCAGGGCTTTGCCGGGTTCGGCAGCGAGTTGATCGCAAAGTTGGCAGAGGACCGCCGCATTCCGTCGCTCCGGGCCCGGCGCGTTCACGCCTGGCCTTGTGCGATTCCGGCTTCAAGCACTGCCGAATCCACGATCCTCCCAAGCGTTGAATCGATCCTTAAGGCCGTCTTCCAACTTGTGTTGGGTTGATTGCTCTCAAAGGGTGTGCACGCGTCATCGGGTCGCGTTGGCCGATGTTGGCGTCGTGTTCCCGTCGTTGAGGAAGCAGCGCGTCGTTGCGTAGCCTGAGCCGTCACGGAAAGCCCCGTCGAAACGGATCTTTGGTGCGGAGACGCTTTGAGAAGGCGAATCGACAGCGGAATTGGAGAAATCCGCGGGATCTCGGGCATACGTCTATTGCGTGCGGCTGCGATAGCAGACGACCCTTTGGCTCAGGTTGTTGGCATTGAGCTGAATGTGTCCTCTGCCGCCGAGGTCGGCGGTATCGATGACCCGGATGACGTGGGCCCAATTGGCCGCCGACGGTATGAGTCTTGTCAGCTTGTTCGGAGCCTTTTCGAAGAACTCCTCATTAAGAAAGTTGCCCTCGCGGCCGGGGAAGAGAGCAAGGTAGAGAATATCCAGCTCGACCAACTCGTTGAAGAAGTGCGTGCCGAGAGAGACGTCGGGGACCAGGTCTTCGCGCATGGCGACGATCTCGCAGAGCACCGAAACGGTGTTGATTTCAGCGAACGAGACGGGGACGCCCAGCGAGGGCGTAGTCGTGCCCCAGCGGCCGGGACCCAGGAGCATGATGCGCTCGGGTTTTTGCTCCTCGTCGGCATGCATGAGCCGGCCGATCAGCCGGGCCACCGCGTAGCGTTCGGGAATCGGGAGGTGCCCGTAAACCGAGGGGACAACGTAGACAAGGCGATCGATGGCGGCGGCACGGCTCTGGCCGATGACGGCGCCGTGAGCTTCGATGACAAGGTCCTTGGGATCGATACTGGCCGGCATCTCGGCCGCCTCATCCGCCCGGCCGCCGGCGACTTGCAGCGGCCTGCACTGGACGAGATTGATCTTGTATTCACTATCTTCGAAGAAGTTGGCCGTAAACTCGATGTCCACGGGGCAGGCGTAGGCCTTCTCCAGCGTGGCGACCATCTCGCGCATGTCGGACACGAAGGACGTTTCCGACAAGAGGTGGTCGAACGTCAGGATCCATGGGAAGAGATCCTTGCGTCCCGTCTCGGCGGCCATACGTTCCAGCTCACTGTCTCGCGAGGCGAAGATCTGCAACGGAATATCGTTGCTTTGGCGGATCACGTCGACGAAGTCGTTGGACACAAGCTGGTTTGCGGCCAGGTCAAGGGCGTCGACCTTGCGCTGCGTGTAGCGGCGTACCTGATCGATGCCCGCCTCCGGGCGGCGCCCAGGGGCGTTGAGGGCGACCACTCGGGTGTAATCGTCGTCCGAGCGGTCCACCGCCCGAGTGCCCAATCCGAAAACCAGGCGCAGCATTCCTGCCTTAGGGTCGATGTCCTCGTGCCACACATACGGGTTGTACGACAAACCGACACCCGCCACTTGGGGATAGAAGAGGTTGCCGTGGAGCGATCCGGACACGCGTTGGACGAGCAGCGACATCTGCTCGTCTTTTTCGAGCAACCCGCGCTGAGCTCTGTATTGCAGGGCCTTTTCGCTCATGGTGCTGGCGTAGATCGTCCGCACGGCGGACATGAAATCGGCGAGCCTCTTGTCGCGGGATCCCTGGTTGACGCAGAACAGGCTTTCATATTTGCCGGCAAAGGCGTTGCCGTAGGCATCCTCCAGCAGGCTGCTTGAGCGGACGATGATGGGGGACTGCCCGAAGTAGTCCAGCATTTCGGCGAATTCTTTTTGCGTTTCCTCGGAGAAGCTCCCCGTGATGATGCGCCGGCGGGCTTCCTCAGAACCTTCAAGGAAGTTCTGCGGGTTCCTCTGTTTCTCGCGAAGCCACCAGACGCCGTTCTGTACCAGGTAGGTGTAGAAGACATCCGAGCCGATGTAGAACGAATCGTGGACTTCGAGTCGCCGGCTCCACTTGGGGTCGCTCTGTTCGAGGATGGCCCGTGACAGGAGCATGCCGACCGACTTGCCGCCGATGAGGCCCGTTCCGAGGGTGCGCCGTCGGATCTCCAGGATTCTGGCGGGGTTGAGGTATTTCTCGGCCAGGGGCAGGATCCGCTCATCGCGAGAAATGAGCATGCGCATGAGGCGGCGGTGGAGATGCTTCTTCTCCTCCAGGGAACAGGCTTTCTGGAGCGACGGGTCGACCAGCTCCTCGGCCTCGCGGAAAGCCCTTGCCCACACGCCCAAGCGGGCGATGCCTTGTTCCGTGCTGCCCCAGGGCCGCGAGGTGAGAATCTCAGCGATGGTCGAGCTATCATTGACCGGCCGGAAGGTCTCATGTTGTGGTTCCCAAGCGTGCAGCATGTACATGGTCGGCGAATGACGCTGTTGTACCTTGATCGGGTGCAGGTAGTAGCGGTCACGGTGCCGGTAGATGTCCACGAGGATCTGGGTGGTGTTCGCGATGGTCGCCACGGCTTGCGGCGAATGATAGTTCTTCAGCAGGGGGAAGTAGGCGATTCCCTCGACGTCGTACACGTAGGGACAGGTCAGCACGAAGAAGTTGCTGAGCATCCGGTCGCTGCTCCAGTCCACCGCCAAGTCGGACAAGCAGTCAAAAACATGCGCCCCCAAGCCGCGTGCGGACTTCACGACTTCATGGATGGAGCTGATGAACTTCTCGAAGCCGAGTTCGGGCTGGAGCTCATGAATCTCCGCCGGGCAATCGGCGGGCACCAGCGGGGCATGATCGGCGAAGCGGTAATAGACCAGCCGCTTGCCGGCGGACACGGCGTTACGGCAGAAGGGTTCGAGGAAGACGCGGTAGTCGTCCACCGTGTCGACGCGCCAAACGAGATTGTCGCCGGGCAGCAAGCCCTTGAGGACACGATCCAGAGCGGGTAAGCCCGTGCTCAGATTCGTACTGATCATTCACACTTCTCCTGCGCCAAATCCGGCTCGCTCACGGTGACCTGTGGCAAGGCAGGCGCTTGAGCGGTCGCGCCGGATCCGGACGCGATTCGTCAGTCTGCATTCGCCGTCTTCGCCGCATGGTAGGCCAAATTCCGTTTTCTGGCGAGAGATCCGGTTCTTGCCGGCAGGCACGGCGGGACCCGCCGCACTGTCATAAGATCGACTTCTACTGTGTATTAGGGACATCAGATTATGTAATCCCGTTTCTCGGCGGTATCATGGTTCCTGGCCTGCAGAGCGTTGAGCATCCTGCGATTCAGCGCTATTATACCGCTGCTGGGACATGCGCGGAACACGCCGCCGGACAGGTACGTCCCGGCGTGGGGAACAGAGGGCGTCTTGGTTGGGAGCTGGTGAGGCCATGTTTGTCATTCAGGAAGCAAAATGGCTTGCCCCGGCGGTCAGGCGGCTGGTGGTCGAGGCGCCGCGTGTGGCTGCCCATCACAAACCCGGTCACTTCGTGATCGTTCGCGTTGTTGAGGGCGGCGAGCGGATTCCGTTGACCATAGCCGATTCTGACGAGGCCGCGGGCACCATCACGCTGGTCGTGCAGGCCGTCGGGACGTCGACCCAGCGGCTTGCAGCTTTGGAGAAGGGGCAAGCCATCCTGGACGTGGCGGGCCCGCTGGGCAAGCCCACGGAGATTAAGGGATTCGGGCATGTGGTGCTGGTCGGCGGGGGTGTCGGGACGGCGGTGATTTATCCGCAGGCCGGGGCTCTCAAGGCGATGGGCAACAGAGTCTCTGCGGTGATCGGCGGGCGGAGCCGACCGTACGTGATCATGGAGCAGGAACTGAAGGCCGTTTGCGACGCGGTATATCCGTGCACCGATGACGGCAGCTACGGCTATCACGGGCTGGTCACGGGACGACTCGGCGAGTTGATCGACGACGCATCCGATCCGGTCAACGCGGTGATCACCGCGGGCCCGGTTCCGATGATGCGGGCCGTTGCCGAAGTCACACGTCCCAAAGCCATTCACACGATTGCCTCTCTCAACCCCATCATGGTCGACGGCACAGGCATGTGCGGCGGCTGCCGCGTGATGATCGGCGGGAGGATGATGTTCGCGTGTGTGGATGGACCCGAGTTCGATGCCCACCAGGTCAACTTCGCGGAGTTGGCCGACCGGCTGACGGCTTATCGCGATTACGAGCGAAAGGCCCAGGCGCGCACGCCCACGAACCATGAGTGCAAGCTGATCGAGGCGGAGAAGGCGATCCGCCGGGAGGCGCCCGTCGCTTGATATCAGGGCGCCATTCTTGCCGGTATAGTCGAAGGTCGATAAGTCATGCAGTTGACTCCCGCAGAACGAATGAAGATTCCCCGGCAGCAGATGCCGGAGCAGAAGCCGGAGATGCGGACCCGTTGCTTTCAGGAGGTGAACCAGGGTCTGGCACTTGAAGCGGCGAGGATGGAGGCCGAACGCTGCCTGCGATGCAAGGAGGGCAAGTGTGTCCAGGGCTGCCCGGTGGGCGTCGACATTCCAGGCTTCCTGGTCGCCCTGGCCGACGGAGACTTGAACAAGGCCGCCGACATTCTTTACGAGGCCAATGTCTTGCCGGGCATCACCGGCCGCGTCTGCCCGCAGGAAACGCAATGCGAATCCATGTGCATTCGCGGCAAGAAGGGTTCGCCGGTGGCCGTGGGTTACCTGGAGCGTTTTGTGGCCGATTGGGCTCGCGACAACCGGCCGGATCAGTATGTTCCCCCTCCGCCGACCGGCAAGCGGGTAGCGGTTGTTGGCGCGGGCCCGGCGGGGCTGACCTGCGCCGGCGAACTGGCCAGGAAGGGGCACGGCGTCACCGTTTTTGAGGCTCTGCACAGACCCGGTGGGGTGCTGGTTTACGGTATTCCCGAGTTTCGGCTGCCCAAGAAGATCGTCGAGGTTGAGGTGGACAAACTGCGGAAGCTCGGGGTGGAGATCGTCTGCAATGTAGTCATTGGACGGACCCATACGATTCGCGAGCTGATCGAGCAGGAGGGCTTCCATGCGGTGTTCATCGCCAACGGCGCCGGCCTGCCGGTCTTCCAGGGAATCCCGGGCGAGAACCTCAAGGGCGTCTACTCGGCCAATGAGTACTTGACCCGGGTGAATCTCATGGGTGCCTACCGCGATGACAGCGAGACACCGGTGATCCGGTCGACAGAGGTGGTGGTCGTCGGCGGCGGCAACGTTGCGATGGACGCCGTTCGCACCGCCCGGCGGCTGGGTGCCGATCCGGCGACGCTGGTCTATCGTCGCTCGCGAGCCGAGATGCCCGCCCGTGTGGAGGAAGTCAAGCACGCCGAAGAAGAAGGCGTCAGGTTTGAGTTCCTGGTCAACCCAGTTGAGATCCTGGGCGATGACAAGGGCTGGGTGCGGGCGGTTCGCTGCCAACGGATGGAACTGGGCGAGCCCGATGCCAGCGGCCGTCGGCGGCCGGTGCCGGTGAAAGACAGCGAGTTCGACATCCCTTGCCAGGTGTTCATCGAAGCCATCGGCACGAAGGCCAATCCCCTGCTGACCCAATCCACGCCCGAGTTGAAGCTCAACAAGTGGGGTAATATCGAGATCGACGCCAACAACATGACCAGCATTCCGGGCGTTTTCGCCGGCGGCGACATCGTTCGCGGGGCGGCCACGGTGATCCTGGCCATGGGTGACGGCAAGAACTCGGCCGCGGCGATCGACAAGTACCTGAAGAACACCTGATTCGCATGGGTCCGCTGGGTGCCATGACAACGGCTCCGCGCGGCGAGACGGTAGGGCGGGCTGTGCCCGCCTTCTGCCTTTCTTTATTTCTGGTATTCTGCTAGGCTGTTCCCATGCCCAACTATATACGCTGGCGCAGAGAAGGAGCAAGCTACTTCTTCACCGTGGTGACTTATCGTCGTCGACGAGTGTTCGATACACCTTTGGGCCGGCGGTTGTTGAGGCAGGCGATCACGGAGACTCGAAACCGCTGGCCTTTCGATGTGTTTGCGATGGTTCTTCTGCCGGATCACCTTCATTGCCTGTGGACACTGCCCAGGGATGATGACAGATTCCCTGCTCGCTGGGGCCATATCAAGAAGACGTTCACGCAACGGTACGTTGCAGCCGGTGGCAAGCCGCTGTCGGTGTCCAAGAATCGTGCGAGACACAGGGAACAGGGAATCTGGCAGCAGAGGTACTGGGAGCATCGAATTCGCGACGAGGAAGACTGGTACCGACACCGCGACTACATCCACCTGAACCCGGTCAAGCATGGGTACGTCTCCGAGCCACAAACCTGGCCTTGGTCGAGCATCCACCGGCACATTCAACTCGGGTGGCTGGATCCCAACTGGCCCGGTTCGAGCCCAATTGAGATTCCCGACGTGCTGGGCGAATGACTCGGTAGGGCGGGCTGTGCCCGCCGTCGCCTTGACCGGAGTATTGGCCAATGCCAAGAGTGTACCGAACTCCCAAGGAGTATGAACAGTTTCTGATTCGACGGCTCTTGCGCAGGATGGGTTACCGAATCACTCGCGCCACATGGCAGGAACGACCGGATGCTTTACTGACCGTCGTCAAGGATCGAAGCAAAACGATTCTTGGCATCGAGCACATGGACTACTTCAACGATGTGCTGCCGGGTAAGGTATCCCCTTTGACGGGCCTTGGGTGGTTCTGGAGGATAGTGCAGACCAGCCTCTGTCGCAGGCTCAACTATCAACAGCACCTCCGCAGTTTAATGGTGATTGTAGAGTTCAGGGATCCGTTTCCGAAGCCGCCACGAACGCCCACAGCACGATTGCAGCTTGCTCGCGATGTTGCGGCCGAACTGGTCCGTCTGGCCCTGTCGAATCCTCTGACGCCCGGAGAACACCGGACCTTGAGGACTTTCCCTCCGGAGTGTCCCCGCTTGTCAAGCCTACTGAGCCAGGTGCGGTTCATGAGGGCAGAATCGGACATATGGCAGAGCTGGCGTATGGCCTGGACATGCAGCAATCTGACAGCTGGTGACACAGGGTTCATTGTGAGGCACTTGACGGCTGCGATCCAGTGCAAGACCCGCAAATCGGCAACGTACAACTGGAGAAGCGCCGAGAAGAAGTGGTTATTGATCACGGCCTCTGGTGCAACGCCGGCCCAGTGTTCCGCGCCCGAACAGATCGCAGAATGGAATGATCCCGACCTGAGAAAGGCGGCCCCATGCTCAGGGTTCGACAGAATCCTCTTCTGGGACTACCCGCACGATTGGTGCTACGAGATCTGGCCCGGTGATCGCCTGCTCTGGTCTGGGCATCCTGACCGCGAGACATCGTGGAAATCGGCAGGCAAAGCCCGCCCTACCAGAGCGGGTCGACGGGCGAAGTCTGCCCTACCCTGTTTATCCCAACCGCGGTTACAATGCGGTCAGACATGACGGCGGGCGGAGCCCGCCTACCGGAGAACCGCCGTCCGGCACCATGGAGGGCGGGCTTTGCCCGCCTTGATCGCGAGGTAAGCATGAGCAGCAACGGAACGAAGAGAGTCCATCTGGCCTACGGCAAGACCGGCTTGGACGTGCAGGTGCCGGCAGACGCCGTTGTAATTGAGCCCAAGTACGTCAAGGGTTTGCCCGACGAGCGGGGCGCCTTGATCGAAGCGATGCGCAGGCCTATCGGTACACCGCCGCTGCGCGACCTGGTGAAGGCCGGCCAAACGGTGACCATCGTTCACACCGACATCACCCGGGCGACGCCGAACGAGCGGATCCTGCCGCCGCTGCTGGCCGAGCTTGAATCGGCGGGCATCAAGCGATCGGACATCATCCTGCTCAACGCGCTCGGCACCCATCGGCCTCAAACCCGCGAGGAGCTGGAGGTCATGCTCGGCAAGGAGGTGGTCGCCAACTACCGCTGCATTCAGCACGACGGCAACGACGACGCCAGCCTGGTCAAGCTCGGCCGTACCCGCTTCGACCATGACATCCGCGTCAACCGCCATTTCGTCGAGGCCGACGTTCGCATCCTCACCGGGTTCATCGAGCCGCACTTTTTCGCCGGATTCAGCGGCGGGCCGAAGGGTGTGTTGCCCTCCATCGCCGGGGCGGAGAGCGTGCTCGACAATCACGGGGCGGAGATGATCGGTCATCCCAAGAGCACCTGGGGCATCACCGACGGCAACCCGATCTGGGAAGAGATGCTCGAAGCCGCCCGGATGACCAAGCCGACCTTCCTGCTCAACGTGGCGATGAATCGCGACAAGCAGATCACCGGAGTGTTTGCCGGCGACCTCTATGAGGCTCACAAGGCCGGTTGCGCGTTCGTCAAGAGTTGCGCGATGGTCCCGGTAGCCGAGCCGTTCGACGTAGTCATCACCAGCAACTCGGGCTATCCGCTGGACCTTAATCTCTACCAGACGATCAAGGGGGTCTCGGCGGCCAACCAAGTGGTTCGGGAGGGTGGTGCGATCATCGCCGTTTCGCAGTGCTGGGACGGCATTCCCGAGCATGGTTGCTACGGGAAACTGCTTCGCGAGTCCAAGAGCCCGGCCGAGCTGCTTGCTCGCGTTCGGTCGCCCGGTTTCAGCTCGCCCGACCAGTGGCAGGTGCAGGTTCAAACCATGATCCAGGCCCGAGCCGAGGTTTACATCCGGTCTGACGGTTTGACCGACGAGCAGATTACCCAGTGTCTGCTGAAACCTTGCCGCAAGGTGGAGGACACGCTGGCCGAGTTAGCATCGAAGGCCCACGGCAATCGATTGTCCATCTGCGTGTTGCCCGAGGGGCCGATTACCATCCCGTATGTCGCACGGGGGTAGTTGTCAGTGGTCAGTTGTCAGTGGTCAGAAGAGAGAGCTTTGAGCTGTTAGCTATTAGCCAGATCGTTGGGCGGCCCGAGTGGGGTCGGCGCCCTCGTCGGCCCTCTTCCGGCATGTGGCTCACGAGCTTGCCTCTCGAAACTACGCTCCCGGACTCTCTCTGCTGTGGAACGTGCGACGTGACTCGCGTCTTCCGGGCCCTGCTTCCGAGGCCGTTTTTCCGGTTTCCTCGGACGTGAACGATTTGAATTCGCCCTCTGCATGGCGGCGGGCAAGGTCCTGGTAATAGGTCAGGACGCGGCGGATGTACTCGCGGTCTCGATCCTTGATCGGGCGGATGACTTTGGCCGGCATGCCCAGGGCGACGGAGCCGTCGGGGATGACCGTGCCGGGGGGAACCACCGCCCCCGCGCCGATCATGCAATCCTGACCGATTTCGCAATTGTCGAGCACCGTCGCCCGCGTGGCGATGAGCGTATTGGGACCGACGCGTTTGCAGTGGACACACGCCAGGTGACCAATGGCCACGTCATCGGCGATCTCCAGAGGGATGTCGTGATTACAGTGCAACACTGAGCCGTCCTGCACGTTGACGCGCTTGCCCAGCCGGATCGGGGCCACATCGCCGCGCAGCACAACGTGGTGCCAGATGTTGCAGCCCTCGCCGAGCGTGACATCGCCGACGATGATCGCGCTGCGGGCCACATATACCTCGCCGATTCGCTCGATCTCGTGCAGGCTCACTTGCCGTCCTCCACCAGAATTGTCGTTTCGGTGCGCCCGGCAACGCCGTCCTCGTTGCAGGTCCAAGCCGTTATTCGGTAGGCTCCCGGTTTGCGGAAAGTGTGTTCGAGTGTCCGGCCGATGTGGAAACGCGGTTCGGCCAGATCGTCATAGACCCGCCAGAAAGCCTCCATGTAGGTCCAGTTCGGCGTGCCCCAGTCGCGGGTGCGCAGCCCGACCGGCTTGCCGTCGTTGTCAATGTCAGCGATGAGCTTGACGCTCAGCGGGGCGGCGTCTGCGGCCGGCTGTTCGTGGCGGATGCGGATGACCGGGGCCTTGGAGGCCAGTTCGGCCGGCGTCCGCTGCGGCAACGGAGGGTCGCCGACGTGCTGCCCTTTCTTGTACCAGCGGGCGGAGCCGTCCTCGCCGACGATCACCGCCTCGTCGTACTCCTCCCAGCCTGGCGTTCCGTCGTTGTAGATGATGTCGAACGGAATACTCTCCTTAAGGTACCGCTCCATTTGCAGCGCCGCCGGCTTGAGGACGTCGCGATACCGAAGGCCTTTCTCGTTGATCCGGTCGAGATGGAAAACGTTGGTTTCGTACATGTGGAATCCGGTCAGGACGTAGCCGTCGGGCAGAAGGATCACCGCCCGGGCCGCCCGGTTCAGCTCAGCGAGGGGTTTGCGCGGGTTCTTGCGGGCATGCTCGCGCAGATGCCGCGTCAGGGCGAGCTGTTCGGCGTACGGCATGTGGTGCAGGCGGTCCGAGGTCCAGTACCACACGTAGCGGGCGCCCATGTCCCACGCCATGGTAACGGCCAGCGGGGCGACCGACTCCTCGCACTGGCCGTAGATGGCCGTGCCCCAGTCACCCTTGAACATCCGCGCCGCCCCGCGGAACCAGGCGTAGCGAATCCGCATGTTGTTTTCCGGCGTGTCCGGTATGCGTGTGTCGTATTCGGCGTTGAACACGTTGACGTCGGCCTTGTTGGTGTAGCGTCCCTCATGCACGGCGCCTGGCAGGCCGGCTTTCATCTGGTAGTACACCGACCACTCCATCGTTTCCCACGCCGGATAGTGGTTTTCGCGGATGGTCATATCGCCGAGGTCGTACTGGTTTCGGAGCATGTCATGCAGCCGCAACTGCGAGTAGTTGCCGGTCTTGATGTCGTCGCGAACACGGGCTTCCAGGAAGCGGGCGGCTCCGGCCGGGCCTGAGAGCGTCTTGGTGAACGGGCCGTGTCGCTGGAAGAACCAGGCCATGTGTACCGCGGGCTCGTCCATGAACATGCTGATCCCGCGGCAGTTGGCCCGGTAGAACATTTCCGGGTAGTCGGGCTTGTTGCCGTGCCATTTGAGGAAGAACACCGGACGGTTGCGGACCCATTCCTCCTGCCGCCGATCCACCCAGAAGTAGTTGATGCCCGCGTCGATCATCTCGTCGTAGTCGGCTTTCTCGAAAGTGCGGTATTGATACTCGTCACCCGTCCACACGCGGCGGCCTTCGACCTCGCGGCAGTTGCGGCCGGTGCCGACGAGCATTTCCGGATCGAGTTCCAGGCGCAGAACGTTGCGGGGAACGTGCGCGTCAACCTTGCGCGTTGCTTTCTTCTCGATCTTGTGGCCCAGGTACTTGCCGCTGTCTGGAAAGAGCGTCTTCTCCAGATCGTCCTTCTCGAAAGCCGGAAAGAAGTTGGGCAGCAGCCCGAAGACAGTGGTAAACGCGCCGCCGCGTATGCCGTTGACGTATTCGATCGGCTGGTGGTCGCCCTCCTGGTAGATATACCGGAGTACGCGGGCCTTGCCGGTGTGCTCGGGGGTTAGCAGGGGATCATCCACCAATACGGTTGCGGTCAGAGTCACGCCGTTGTGTTTGACGACCTGCAGTTGCAGCCAGCAGGCATCCCGCCCGCCGCCGGCCGCCCCGGCCTCGATGCCCAGAAGCACAATCATCAGTTCGCGGACCGCGTTGAGTTTGGCACCGCCGCCGGCGTTGACCACGTAAACAGCCGCTTGCCCGACCTGCTCGACAAGGTTTGGGATCATCAGAAGACCTCCTGCCAACTTGTTCTCGCGTTTGTGCTGTTTTTCTCCGCCACGTCAGTTGGGCACTGGCGAGCGGCCTGCTCCGCGCCGAAGCTGTCGCTTCGGCCAGGAAGGCCCGAAGCTGCCAGCAGCACCCGCCAAGGTCTGCCCGAATGCCACGATCAGGACGGGCCGATTGCAGGTGTGTCTTAACCTCCACGCTATGATCGACCTGAGGAACTCACCGAAGCTCTCGGATTCGGATGTCGCGGAACTCGGCCGGGGTACCGTGGTTCTGCAGGCCAATATATCCCGCGTCAGGCACGTTTCTCATCGGTGGGTCGTTGCCCTTGGCCGGAACACTGTCCATGTCGGCATCCACCGTGACGTGGCCGTTGAGTTCCACCCGAAGACGGCGGCCCATGCAGATGATTTTAAGGCGGTTCCACTGGCCGGGCGGCCTGGCGAACCTGCCAGCGGCGGCGATGCGATTGAATATGGCGCCGCTGACGTCGGTGAGGTCCTTGTCGTTGCGGTCGTCGCGGGCCTGGACCTCAAAGCCCTTCATGCTGGCGCGGCCGTCGCGATCGGGGACTCGGCAGAACACGCCGGTGTTGCCCCCGGGGTTGATCCGCCACTCGAGGGTCAACTCGAAGTCTCCGTATTCTCGGTCGGTGCTCAGCCAGGCGTAGCCGATGTTCCGGCCGCTGCATTTGAGGGCCGGACCTCGCGTGGGGCACACGTTTCCGGTCTCGGCCGTCCAAGCACCTTGGCTGCCGACCTCAACCCATCCGGAGGTGTCTTTGCCGTTGAACAGCCGTCTTCCGGTACTGCAGCCGGAAGACAAGATGACGAGGATCGACAAGAACGCGGTCAGCGTACGGATCATCTTGCACTCCTTCAGGAAGCTGCCAGCTCCTGACTGTTTGCCGTTTCGTTTTGAGTGGACGGGATTATACAAAGGCGGTTCTATGAACGCACGTGCGGGGTCTGGGCCCATCGGAGCATGGCCGAGGCGCAACGGGGATTGTCGTACCGTTCCTGACGTCCCGGGCGGATGGCCTCATCAGCGGCCGACGCATACGCGCCGGACTGTAATCCCTCGCGGAATGATCTGGCAACGAGTCGGTCCTCGCCATTGTGGAAGCTGATGATGCCAATGCGACCGCCTGGCCGCAGACAGGAAGGCGCGATGCGAAGCAGGTGCCGCAGGCTGCTCAGCTCGTCGTTGACCAGGATCCGCAGGGCCTGGAAGACCCGCGCGGCCGGATGAAGCTCGCGCTGGTCCCTGGCCGCACGTTCGCGCCACCGTCGGCGGGTAAGCCGCTTCGCCTTGAAGATGATCTGGACCAGTTGGCCTGTTCGCTTGATTGGTTCGACTGTCCCGCACTCGATGATTTGCCGGGCGATTGGTTCGGCATCGGGTTCGTCGGCCAGATCGCGCAGTATGGCAACCAGCTCTTCCTCGGAGAGATCGCTTAACCAGTCGGCGGCGGAGCGCGGGATGCGCTGGTCCATCCGCATGTCGAGCGGCCCGTCGTGCTTATAGCTGAAGCCCCGGGACGGGTCGTCGACCTGCATGCTGGAGACGCCCAGATCCGCAAAGATCACGTCGTAGCCGTCGAGTTGTTCCATCATCAGGGTCTTGCCGATGCCGGCGAAATTGCTGCGGTGAAAGCGGACGTTGTTCACGAAGCCGGCGTCCGCGAGACGCTGCCGGGTTCGCTCGAGTTCCCGCTCGTCCACGTCGAACGCCAGCAGCCGGCCGTTCGGCCCGATCCGCTTGAGGAACTCCCTCGCGTGGCCGCCGAAGCCGACCGTGCAGTCGGCGACGACCTCCCCCGGCATTGGTCGCAGGCAGGCCATGACTTCGTCGACCATGACCGGGACGTGCGTTCCGGCCGGCGTGTGCCCCCGACCCCGCACATGCTCGTGGATTCCTGGATAGTCCTGCGGGTTCAGTTCCTTGTAGCGATCCTCGAACCGGCGGGGATGAGTGCCGGAATAGCGCGCTCGCCGACGATAAGGATGCGGCCTCTTGCCGGGTTCGTTGCTTGGCATCGTTTGCTAACGGGCTTCGTTGACATCATGTCGCCTGTGATCGCACCACTCTGTTTTCATGACAGAATCAGTCTGCTCCGCACAGGAACGCAGACGCCGCTTTGCGGAGCACCAGGCGATAAAGCGACTTCGACCATAGGAGTATCCTAGCAGGAAGCTGACCGGTCGGCGAGCCACCGGACCGGCATGCGAGACCTCGAGTCCGGGATGCTCCGGGCGGTTCTTTGAGAATCCCGAGCGTCGGATCAACGGCGAATTCGGGCTTCGCGGCGTCCGGTGCAATCCGGCTGGTTGGACAGCACCATCGTGGTTAGGATACCCGTTTGGTGAGCACGGGCACGAGCCTTTGCTTCTGGATCCGGAGGAACCGATAGCTGATCTTCAGTCTCATGCTTCTGGCCGATAGCTTCTTTTACTATCCGAACCGCACCGAGTACGAGCGGCCTTGCGATTACGGTCTGAAGTTCGAGGACGTGTCTATCGGCACGCCTGACGGGCTGCGGCTTCATGGGTGGTTCTTTCCGGCAGAGAGCGAGCCGGCGGGCACCGTCCTGCACCTTCACGGCAACGCGGGCAATCTCACCGGCCATTTTCAGCATGTTGCATGGCTGCCGGCGGCCGGCTGGAACGTGTTGTGCTTTGACTATCGCGGGTACGGACGTTCGGAGGGGCGCATCAGCCGTCGGGGCTCGATCGCCGATGCGAACGCCGCGTTGGACTGGCTGCTGGCACAGCCGAAGGTCGATCGGGGCCGGATCGTCGCGTTTGGGCAATCGCTCGGCGGGGCGATCGGGATCGTCCTGACGGCCCAGCGGCCGGAGATTCGCGGCTTGATCGCCGACGGGGCTTTCGATCACTACCGACGCATCGCCCGTTGGCACATTCTGCGTAACCCGGTATTGCTGGTATTGGCGTGGTGGTTGCCCCTGCTGATGAGCCGCGATCTCAATCCCATCGACTTCGTCTCGCGCATTGCCCCCCGGCCGATCCTGCTGATGCACGGTACGGCCGATACCGTCTGCCCGGCGGTCATGGCCCGCCGGCTGTACGCCGCCGCCGCGGAACCGAAAGAGATCTGGCTCATCGAAGGAGCCAACCATTACCAGGCCATGCAGGAGATGCCTGAGCAAACGCATCCGAGAATGCTGGCGTTCTTTGAGAAGTGCGTGAGGCGGCAACCGTAGGGTTCCAGGCTTCGCCAGACCGTGACGAGAGGGGCGGATCAGACGGCAGGTCTTTGCTTCGACCCACTCAAAAAAAGGCTTTGAGACGCGTGTGAGGCAAGGCAAACAACAGATGATCATGGACATGAGAAGCGGCGGGCGATATTCTAACACGGTCCCAGGCGGATGTTTCGCCGGAGGGGAATCCGTGCACGGGACGGCAGCAACGGTACTGTGGGTGTTGTGACGAGCATGCGACCGGAGGTATGGCACTGATGAGCAACTCGGAGATGTTGGCCGGCCTGGCCTCGGCAGTGGAGAACCTGGACGCGAAAAACGTCAAGTCCCTGGTGGAACAGGCTTTGGCGTCGGGCATGAAGCCTGCCGACATCCTGACGAATGGTCTGTCGGAGGGCATGCGTCGGGTGGGCAAGGCTTTCAATACCGGGGACATGTTCATGCCCGAGGTGCTGGTGGCGTGCGACGTATACTTCGCGGGCCTGGCCGTGGTGCGCCCGTTATTGTTGGCCGGCGGAGACGATTGCGTGATCGGCACCATGGTGATGGGCAACATCCACGGTGACATCCACACGGTGGGCAAGAACGTGGCCATGCCTGTTTTCGAAGCCAACGGCATCCGGGTGATCGACATCGGCGTCAGTGCCAGCGATGACGCCTTCGTCGAGGCGATCCGCCAGCACAAGCCCCAGATTGTCGGGTTCGGAACGTACATGACCTCGACTTTTATGCACACCAAGGAGACGGTCGCGGCCATCGAAAAGGCCGGTTTGCGGAATCAGGTCAAGATCATATGCGGCGGTCCGGCGGTGGATGCCGATGCCGCTCGCAGAATGGGAGCCGATGACGCGAGCGACGACGCCTGGGTCGCGGTCAAGAAAATCAAGCGTCTCCTCGGCGCGCCGGCCGATGAGGAATGAGGTTTTCCGGTCGTGCGAGCGGCCGGCATCGCCGCATGCGGACAGGAATTCGAGGCGTCAAGACGGTTTTCGACACGGAGCCAGGGGCATGAGCAAGGTTGTCGATCAATGGGTGGAGCGTCTGAAAGGCAAGATCAAACCGGTGGGCGAGATGACTCACTGGGAGCGAATGGCGGCGGCTTTCGATCTGAAGGAAACCGACATGGTTCCTGTCGCTCCGGAATTGGACTACTGGCAGATCACGTATGCAGGCTATTCGCATAAGGCGATCTACAACGACGTTGATAAGACGACTGACGCGTGCATTAAGACCTGGGCCGACCTGCGCTGTGATGCGATCTGGATGTACGTGGACATCAGCCACCAGATTGAGAACTTTATCCCCCCGGAGAAGCGGCCCGAGCATTTCATCCATCGTGGCAAAGACGATTACCTGCTTTTCAAGCCGATCGCCCAAACGCTGGACGAGGCAATCGCCATGTACGAGCAGCGGACTTGGGAGAAATACACGGCAGGTTCCCGCCCCGCCACGCATTATACCCCGCACATGCTTCAGCTTCTCGAGTTCCAGGAGAAGATGGGCCGGCAGGTGCCCGTGATCGTGGGCATTGCCACGCCCACGAACTATGCCGAAACGGTGGTCGAGGTCCAGAACTTCCTGAAGTGGATGGTTACCGAGCCGGAGGACAAGATCCGGTATTATCTGGACCTCTGCTTGAAGGAACGTCTCGAGGCGCTGGATTTCTATGCCGAATTCGCTGCCAAGAACGGGGCCCAGTTCTGTTGTGGATTCGGGGGCGCGAGGACCTGGGGACCCCGGCATCTGGACAAGTTCGGCGACGTCGACCGGATCTGGCTGGACAAGGCCAAGAAGATATTTCCTTATGTCTTCTGGCATATCTGCGGTCACAACCTGCCTAAGGCCCTGGAGCTGCTCGCCGCTTGGGACGGGATCAAGGCGGTGCAGTACGACATGCCCTACTACGGTCAGGATATATCATGGCCGCAGTGGTGCGAACAAGTGGCCAGGCTTTTCCACGGCAAGCGATGCGCCATGAACGCTCCAACAACGCAGATGGCCTGCCACGGCACCGCCGACCAAGTCAGCCGTATGGTCGCGGAGTTCATTGACGCGACACTTCCGCACACCACGGCGTGCGTCATGCCGGGTTGCGAAATAGACTCTTTCTCGCCGGTTGCGAACGTGAGGGCTATGATTGATACGGCCCGATCCCGGCGAGGGTCCGCATGAGCATTCAACAACAAGTCATCGATCTGGAGATTACCCTGGATCCGGAAGAGGTGCTGCGCACGATGGGCGGAGTGCGCAAGGGCCCGATCAAGCAGTCCATCGTGCGTATGGTTCATGAGTATGTGGGGCGGTTCCAGGATGACATTCGTCCTCGCGGGGTGTATGCCGTTTGTGATGTTATGTCCATCGGCGAGGGCCGTTTGCACTTGAGAGACGGTCATGTTTTCGAGGGACAGATCGCAGATTTTCTTGAGCCGGCCGGTCGCGTGGCTGTTTTCATTGTGACCATTGGCGAGGAGATCGAACAGGCAGCCGAGCGTAGAATGGAGCAGGGCGCGACGCTGGAGGGCTTCACCATTGACGCCATCGGCTCCGTGGCTGCCGACTCGGCGGCCGATGCCATGGCAGATCATGTTCTCTGGTGCGATGCCCAGGCGGGGGAGGCGGTAACGCTGCCGTTCAGCCCGGGTTACTGCGGGATGGCCCTGGAAGAGCAGAAGACGCTGTTTTCAATTCTCGATTCGAACCTGGTGGGCGTTGAACTGCTGCCGACCATGATCATGCGTCCGATAAAGAGCGTGTCGGGCCTTGTCGGGATTGGTCCTCAAGACCGAATTGCCGCTCATGGGATTCCCTGTGAACGCTGTCGAGTCAAATCGTGCAGGATGCGCCGATAGGTTCGGCGACTTGATCTTCTTGTACCCTTTCGGCCAAGTACATGGGGAGCAAGAGACCGGTTGTTACCCTGCGGCGCCCGAATCTAGCGCACACTTCGGTGAACCGAATCACTGAAAGCGGCCGGCCTGATAGGATGGTATTGAACAGAGGCCGCGCGGCATCGATCCCCGAAGGCACCTCCGGCACCCCAGAAGCAGGTGCCGGAGGTACGTCGGTCGGCGTTTACTTCTTGCCCTTGCCGCCAGTCATGAGCTGGTCGAGGTAGACGAACATCTCATGCCGCTCAACCGGCGAAGCTTTGAGGAAGTTGGCGATCGCGGCCGCCACCACGCGTTCCCGAACATAGCCGCCCTTTGTGCACTCGCGATCAAACAGGGTCACCAGCTTGCTCGGCAGAAAGTAGGATCGTTTTGCCTTATCCATGTGTTACTCCTTTCAGACGTAAAACGACGTTCGGTATTATGAGCAAAAGCAAAGAAAAAGCAAGCCTCTTTTCTGGGATTCGTGGCGGTTTTGGTGTCCTTTTGTTCCACGCGGGACAAATGCCTCTGTCTTTGCCGGCGTCAATCCGCCACGTTCAGAAGAACGGCGCTTGTCAGCCCGGTTCGATCGCTAGTTGGATGCGACAGCATCTTGTGCCGCCTGATCGATAGCCAGCAATGTGAGGCTTTCATCTTCACTTAACGCCGGAGGGGCGATTCCGCCTTCCCGGAGGCGTCTGACGTGTCGAGAGGCTTGATCCGGATATTGGTGAACTGAACTTCCATCAGCGTCTCGCGATGCAACTGCAAGGCGATGATTCCAGTGAGAGGAACGCTTTCATCGGTTTCCAGGTAATCAGCGGTAATCACCCCATTGGTTTTGAGGATGATGCGCCGGCCGCGGGCTTGGACTTCCATGTCGTTCCAATCTTGCAGATTGACGGCGTATTCAGCCTTTTTGGTCCAGCCGTCAACAAGTCGTCTGCGGCCGTTTTGTTCGTGAAGGTTTCCCCAGCCCAACGGAACGATATCTACTTGATATCCAGCAACTTCGAAGTTCGGGAGTTCGAGGCTTCGAAATTGAACGCCGCTGTTGCCGCTGACAAACTTGACGCTGAAACGCAGGATGAAATCGCTGTAGCGACCGTCGGCGATCGCGCAGGAGTTGACGGCCAGGGGTGTGGGGTAAGTGCTCCCGACGATCGTTCCATCGCGGACCGTCCACAGTCTTGGGTCGTAACGCCATCCGCGCAGCGTTGTTCCGTCGAACAACGGAATGAAACCTTCCCGGCGCTCATGATCACTGAGCACCTGCGCGGGTCCGAGTCGGGTGGCTGCCCAACGAATTCCGTTCGTCAGCAGCTTCAGATAAGCCGGATGGAATAAAGCATGTTCGTCATGCCCCATGGCAATGACGAATATTCGCCCACCCATATAGCGGTTCGTCCACACTTGCGGCTCGGAAGTCTGTCGGCCCGGATGGGTTCTTAAGGTCTGGGCAATGACGCAGATATCCGGTCCGCGCTCATCCACATAGTATGGTTCATCCGTAATCGCAAGAGTGGCCGGCACCCCTTGGGCAATGGGATGTGCGGGGTAAACCACCCCAATTTCAAAGGGCCCGTACAGGTCGTGCTTGAGGACTATGCCGCCCAGCATCCGGCGCCATTCCACCCAATCCTGGAAGCACCAGAGAGCACAGTGCATGGCAACGAGGCCTTTGCCCCTGCGAAGCGCGTCGAGGAGTACGCGTTGTTTCGCCTCGTCCATTCCCTTGTCGAGACAGGCGTTGAACATCAGCACATCAACGGTCGCCACGTTGCCGGTCGTCAACTCGCCCAAGTCGGTGGTGATTCGAATGTCGATGTTCTCCTGTCGCCTGAGGAGTTCGGCTAATCGTGCCGGTTCCATGTCGAAATCATGGGCATGGCCTCCGACAAACATGAGGCCGCGAATGATTGCCGGTTGTGACGCCGGTGGCATTTTTGCATCCGCTTCCGATGTCGCCGAATCTGCCGGCGGCACGGCCGTCAGCATGTGAACGAGAATCAGGCCGAAAAGTCCCATGATCGATGCTCCCAACTACCGTTATCTCACTGTTCGAATCGTCTTTCGTACACCACTCGGCCCCCGACGTCGTGCAGGCGCACTATAAGGCGCGGATGGTCGTCGATTCTCTGCACAGTGGCGGACAGGAAGCCGCCCTTGAGGCGATGGAACCGGTGATAGGCAGGGTCCAGACCGGGTGAACCGCCGGCATGCTCATCGCTAGCCGGCCCACAGTCGAATTCCTCCACCCCTGTCGCCGGATCCACCGAGTGGTACTGCCAGTGTCGATCGCCACAGAAGATCATGAAGCTCCCTGGCAGGTTTTCCCTGACCCATTGGCGAAACTCGTTGCCCTCGTGAGCGAACGCCTTGTTGGAGTGGTTGTCGGCCTTCTTGGCTCGGTCCGGACCGATGATCGGCGTCGGGCTGACGAGAATCTTGAAGGTTGCATCACTGGCCACGAGAGTTTTCTTCAGCCACTCCTTCTGTTCGATTCCCCAGATGGTCTTGTCGGGGCCGTCGGGCATATCGTTGGGAGATCGGAAGTCGCGGCCTTCGACCAGCCAGATTTCGAGGTCTTTGCCCCACCGCACGGTGCGATACAACCGCGGAGGCGCAGGCACCTGCTCTCGAAAGACGCGCAGCCCCTGCTCATAGGTCAGCGGCGCCATCAGCGGGGCTTCTATCGTCGGCCAGCAGTCGTTGCAGTATGTGTCGTGGTCGTCCTTCTCCCAATAGCCGGGGACCTGCAGGTAAAACCGGACCAAGCGAGGCAGGCTATGCATTCGGTGCCAGTGGTGGCGTGCGAGTTCAACCGTGTTGGCAATCGGTGGCTCGTTGTCAAGATAGACGCTGTCGCCGGTGAACAAGGTGAACTTGGGTTTGAGCGCGGCCATCGCATCGTAGATGAGAAACCCCTCCGGATCATCGCGCCTGCAGAACATC
>DAOOIV010000049.1 GCA_035384605.1 Phycisphaerae bacterium | reverse complement strand
GAATACGCTGCAATTCACGCTCTGCGCGGCAGCGTAAAATGGCTAAACCGTACTTGTCTGTGACCTCGCCGGATTTGATGGTGAAGCTCTCGAAAAGCGGGGTATGCTCGATACCGCGGCGGATCGCGATCTCATACTCGCCCGGCGGCAAGGTCATATCCAACGGTCCCGGGACGCACCACCACATGCCGCCCTGACGGCCGGGGATGTTCGCCGGCCGCTGGCTGCTGTTGTGGCCGTTACCGTCGAATTGGCCGGTCAGATCGACGACGTTGCTCGGTTTGCGGTCGCGGTTGGTGGCTTTCGAAGTGATGCGGACCATGGCCGGCGTGGGCTTGCCGGTATCGTCGGACAAAACCGTCAACTTTAAGCGCCCAACCGGTGGCATGATTACCTCGACCAGCGTGCGAATCGGCTCGGCGCCGGGACGCCGGAACTCGACCGGCAACGTGATCCTGTTGGCTGGAAGAGTGTGCATGCCCAGCAGCACCCACGTGACGCCCGTCGGGGCGTAATCGATCCAAACGGTTTTTCCGTGTTCCGGCAATGACTCGTTGATGTCATAAGCGGAAAAGCTTCTTCCCTCCCCGCCATTGTCCACGCGCAGCAACAGCGCGCCGGTATCGCCGACCATCTCGTGGGGACCAAAGATCGAAGGGTTTACCCTGCCACCCTGCAACGAGATGCGCTTAAGGTTGGCGTTCTTTTCGAGCACAGCCGCCAGTCTGTTGTCTGCCTCTTTCTGACGCTTTCGGGCTTGTTCGCGGGTCCCGTCGTCCTTTGCGTTGCGCAATTGATTTTCCGCCTCGCGCATCTGGCGAAGGATCTCGTCAACTGCGGCGGCCTCGTCCTTCGTCAGCAAGTACGAGTGTCCTTGCAGCAGTGTAGCGGCAAAGTCCAATGCAACAGGCTTGGGGTTTTCGCGTTTGTCCTGAGCGGGCGCCGAAGCCGAAGAGAGCACCGCAAGGGCCATCGACGCGATCCAGCATTCTTTGATGATTCGTGTCATGTCTGACCTCCCGTCCGTATACGTCGGACAATGTATCGTCGAATGCCGCCGGCCATGCCGGCCGCAATCATGAGCAAGAGGGCTGCGCCGAGTCCGGCGGTCAACTTGTCCTGGCTCAAAGTGCCGGCCTGACCGGTGGAAGCCGCCGGACGTGGTGATTCGGATGTCACAATAGGGGCCGTCTGGCATAAAAGTCGAATCTCTCTGGGCCCTGTGGTCGCTTCGGTCAATGAAACGGGACCGCTAATGTCATCTGCGACCAGGCGAAACCCCTCGTCTGCGCTTGCGCTGAGCACGTCGATTCGCGGGGCCTCGGGCCAGAGTTCGTACCGCAAATGAATGCGACTGCCCGAACGCAGCCACTCAGGTGTTCTGGCGAACCAGGAAAGCCGCAACACGTGATGAGCCGGGACGACGTTTCGTGCGTCGAGAAGATCAATCTGAGGATCATACAGTGGAATAATCTCCAGGGCCCGATCATCCACGTCCAGCGTCAGAGCGTCGCGCAGCGAACCCTTCAGGCCGTCAATGTACGTTTTGAGTTCAGCCTCGGTGATCGCCTCATCGTGATTACGATCCATTCTGCGCCGCACGCTCAGCGAGGGATACTCGTGGAAGGTCAATTCGATGGTAACGTCGATATTGCGCCGGCTGATGCTGACTCTCGCGTCGTGGCGAATAAAGGTCATCAAAACGGCGTGGGCCTGAACGGGCGGCACATACCACAAGATCACGCCCGCGATCATCGTGACATGAAGGAATCGGATCGCGGATCGTCCGGACCGCGCGCCGGAAAGCATCGTTCTCAGCACGCTTGCCACGAAGTTGTTCTCCATACGACCGGCGTGTGCCCTGTTGAACACCGCCGAGATGAGCCCGGCGGCTTGTGGTTCGATGACACTCGTCTCTTTTGCCGTTGCCGGGGCGCGGTCTTCGGCCGCCGAGCGGCTCAGATGTACTCCTGGTACAGTTCCTTACTCGGGCCCGGGATCACGACCGCGGACACCAGCAGGCCCTTCTCGCGTACCACCTCGGCGGCGGCATCGACGCCTGACTGGCAATCAGCCACCGATCCGGTCATCAGTACGAATCCCTTGCCGCCGAGGGCCATGGCGATATGGATACGGAACAGGGTCACGGCCGCGGCCTTGGCGGCGGCGTCGGCGGCTTCCAGGACGCTGGCTGTGGAGAAGGTCTCGACGATACCCATGGCCTTCTGATGACCATCGCCGATCTGTACCGACTGGCCAAGGGCCGCAAAGACGCTCGGATGCACGTTGGGGATCAGGATCGAATCGATGACTCCGTCGGGAGCGGCGTTGAGGCCTGCCTCGACAGCGGCCTGAACCGCCGCCACCTGTCCGGTGACGATGTTGATGTATTTGCCGGAGCAGATGGTCCGTCCGAGCACCAGTCTCACGTCCGCTGCCTTGAGCATGGCATCCTGGACCTTGTACCCGATGCCCACGCTGGTCAGTTCAATCATTCCGATGGCTTCAAGCATGGCAGTCACGCCTCAATCACAATCGCATCCGACACTTCGCTGACCCGCCCGTTGATGCTCGCGTGGATCACGGCTCCCAACTGGTTCTCGGCCGGCTTGGCAACGACATCGCCGCGCTTGACGACATCGCCGACCTTAACGGCCGGCGCGGCAGGCGCACCGACGTGCTGCTTGAGCGGCAATCGCACTTTCCTGGTGATCAGCGAAGCTTCCAGCAGCGGTCCTTTGTTCTTGAAGTCAGCCAGGCCGAGCTTGCGGATCAGCCGTGCGATGGGCACGCGCCGGTTATTGAGGTGCAGTTCCGGCCGCGTCGCGACAGCCTCAACCTCCCACTTGCGCCCCTCGGCCATCAGCCGGCGCTTGTTCTGGACGCATACCTTGCTGGGGTCGAGGTCCTCGGGGCAGGCCATCATAGTGCACAGGTTGCATTCGCAGCAAAAAAGCGTACCAATCACATTGGCCTCGCCGACCATGCTGTACCCAAGAGAACGCATCGCCTTGTGCGGCTCGATGGGGTGACCCAGGAGATATCGCGGGCAGAACTCGGTGCAGAACGAACATTGATCACAGGCACTGGCCCCGATGCGGGCGGTGGCCTTCCAGTTGGCCCCGAGCACATAGCGCCGGGCCAGACGATGGTCCCTGGACAGAACGATGAGTCCCCCCGTGGTCTTGGTGACCACCTCGTTAAAGTCGGTGGACAACCTGCCCATCATGACGCCGCCGACCAGGGCAACCGGATCGTCGACCGTGGCCCCACCTGCCATGCCAATGACTTCTCGGAAAGTCACACCGACGGGTACCCGCACCGTGACCGGCTCAACGACGGCGCCGGCGACGGTAAGGAATTTCTCGGTTACCGGCCTGGCTCGTGCGACGTTCAGGGCGGTTTCCACGTTAGTGACCACTGCACCTACCGCGAGGGGGATTCTGCCTGGTGGGATGATCCGCTTTGTCACATCATACACGAGGATGAACTCGTCGCCGGTTGGGTAGCTGTCGGCCAGTTCGACGATCCGCATGCCCTCGGGCAGCTTGGGCTGAAGCAGTTCGATAACGTCGTGGTACTTGCCTTTGATACCGATTACGGCCTCGTGGGCCCCGACAAGTTGGCGAGCCTGGGACAGGCCGCTGATTACCTCGTCCGGGTAAGCCCGGAGCAATTCCTTGTCTTTGTGAAGAAGAGGCTCGCACTCGGCGGCGTTCAGGATGATGATCTCGGCCTTGGACCGGAACTTCACATGGGACGGAAAGCCGGCCCCGCCGGCCCCGACCACACCCCACGACTGAATCTGTTCAACTGATGCTTGTGGCATATCTCTCGTCGCCAGTGACTCTTGCCGCTCGGTTCCCCCGGCGGCGCCATAAGGTAACATGATCGCCACACAACCGCCAGTTGTCTTCGGCGGGGCTAATGCCCGCGGGCCCGCGACAGAACCGGCGGCACTTCTGGCGGCTGACCCGGTTGTCGTGAACGCAAGCCAGACGGCTTCAGCGGTCTTTCCCGAAGGGCAAACAGGCCGGCCGTTTTACGACTGGTTCATGGTCGGCCAATTCCTGCTTCACGGTGTTACCCCATCGAGGCCTTTTTAGCGGGCTTGTCCTTGTCGAGTAAGCCCGTTGAAACGGGCTGAGACCACAGAAAGGAAGAAGAACCGCAGGCGACCACCAACCGGCCGTACAACGGCCGGCCTATCAGCCCGCCTTTGGCGGGAAAACCTGAAGGGCCTTGATCGCCCAACCTGGACCGGTCGGCATGCCCGCCCAGACTGTCACGCACCCAACGCCCTCGTCGATCCTGTTTTGGGAGGATCAGGTACCCTGCGGCTTGAGACTGGGGGGTAGCTGAAGTAACTTGTGTGATGGCGGATCGTCGCTTCACTCTCACCGGCCCTGCGCAGTAGGATTTCGCTATGAGGTCAGAATCGCGCATCTGGCCGGAAAGGACAATTCCATGTTGCAGTCGATGAGGAGTATGTGTCTGTTCGTTGCCGTCTGGCCATGTGTGATTCCCGCAGCGCTCGCAGATGAGCCAAAGGTCGAGCTCTTGTGGCCCAACGGGGCGCCCGGAGCCAAAGGGAACGAGGATGGAGACAAGCCGTCGCTGACGATCTATCTACCCCTGAAGGAGAAAGCCACCGGCGCGGCCGTGGTGATCTGCCCGGGCGGGGGATATGGCAACTTGGCGATGGACCATGAGGGGCACCAGGTGGCCCGGTGGCTCAACTCGAACGGCATCGCCGGCTTCATCCTGAAGTACCGCCACCGCGGCACGGGTTACGGGCACCCGGCGCCTTTGCAGGATGCCCAACGGGCCATCCGCATGGTTCGCAGCCGGGCGAAGGAGTGGAACATCGTTCCCGACCGGATCGGCATCCTGGGTTTCTCGGCCGGCGGGCACTTGGCTTCGACGGCCGGGACGCATTTCGACAAGGGCAATGCCGAGGCCGCTGATCCGATCGACCGGGTCAGTTGCCGGCCCGACTTCATGGTCCTGGTCTACCCGGTGATCTCCTTCACCGAACCGTTCGCCCACGCGGGCTCGCGCAAGAACCTCCTGGGCGCCGAGCCGGACCCCAAGCTGGTCGAGAACCTTTCGAACGAGAAGCAAGTCACGCCCGACACACCGCCAACGTTCCTTTTGCACACGGATCAGGATAGCGGAGTGCCTGCCGAGAACAGCGTGGCCTTTTACCTCGCCTTGCGGCGCGCCAAGGTGCCGGCCGAGATGCACATCTATGCCAAGGGCCCGCACGGGTTCGGCCTGGGAAAGAAGGGCGAAGCGGTCGCCACATGGCCCGATCGGTGTGTCGACTGGATGCGCGAGCAGGGCCTGCTTGATCGGAAATGAATCGGCTGGCATGCTTAAGACTGCAAGACAAGCAATGCCCCTTTGGCAAGCGGGTCTTGTTTGTCAGTGGGCGTGCAGGAGAAGTACGAATTGGCTCCGGGTGAGGCTCAAGAACCTGCGACCCGCCATCTGGCCGGTCCGATGGCGCAGTCGATCGTCGAGTTCGCGGACAAGACTCGCCTTGCGAGATTGTCAAGGAGGTTTCCATGCGTTACACGATGATATTGTCGGTCCTGATTCTGTTTGCCGGTTGCGCGGCCACCCGGTCTCCGACGGCCGGGCCGGCGAGGGAGGCTCTGATGAACGGTTATAGCACTGCGCGCGTTGATTTCGGGATCGTCGTCAGCGACATCGATAAGGCAGCGCAATTCTACAAGAATGCGCTCGGGCTCGTGGAGGTGGAAGGTTTCGATGTTCCGGCCGACATGGGCAGGAACTCGGGTCTCAGTGACAACCAACCCTTTCACGTGCGGGTTTTCAAGGTGGCCGACGACGAAAACGCAACCCAGGTCAAGATCATGCAATTCAAGGGTGCTCCGGGCAAGCGAGTGGATAACACGTTCATTCATTCCAGCTTCGGCATCCGCTACTTGACTTTTTACGTCCAGGATATCGCCGCCGCCGCTGAGCGGGTCCGCAGGGCCGGCGGCACGGTCATCGCCAACGGCCCGGTTGAACTGCCCAAGGAACTGGCGCCGGGCGTCTTTCTGGCTGTCGTGCGTGATCCGGACGGAAACATGGTCGAACTTGTGGGGCCGAAGAAACAGTGAGCCTCGGGCAACGGGTCGATTCGGGCCCGCCCGCCGCACGTGCGGATGCCGAGGAAATGCCGCGGCGAGCGAGAAGACGACGTCGCCTGCAATTCCCCTCCGAAAGCGAGTCGTGATCATGCCGTATCGCGCGGCGATTCTCGCCGTAATCGATAGCTCCCAAGCTCAGCGGGCGCCGACGCAGTACACGGTTGTGCCGCCGACAATCGTGCGCTCGACCGCAACGGAATAGGAGCCCGCGCTGCCGGCGATCGAAAGCACTGCGAGATCCGCCGGCGCTCCGGTGGCCAGCGTCCCGTAACCTTCGCGGTTCAAGCCGGTCAGGCCGCACGCGTTCGTCGAACAGATTCTCGCGGCGGCCGTCACGGCCTCCTCAAAAGGCAGCGCGTCGTGCTTGCGGGTCCATATGCCCGGCAAGGGGCGGCTGAGCCAGTTCAGGATGTTGGCAAAAACACGGTCCATGGTGATGTTCGCAGAGAACAGCGTGTTCTTCTTTCCGACCACGGCGAAGTATTCTCCGTTCTCGCTGATCTCTCCGCAGATACCGCCGAGACTGAATTCGCCGGTCATACCCGAGCCCGCCACGTACATGGCGTCGGTGATGCCGATGATCCTGTCCAGGCCCTTGCGTCGCATGATGTCGCGCACGTAAGCAGGGTTGACGTGATAGCCGTCGAGTATCAGTTCCGCGTAGATCTCATCGAACGAGAGAACCGCCTCGATGGAGCCGCCGCCGTCGAACACCTTGGTGGAACCGCCGGTCGGGCCGTTGGTGAAATGAACCGCATACTTGAGGCCGGCCTTGATGGCATCGGCCCATTGCACGCAGGTGGCGTCGACGTGGCCGGCACCCACGACGATGCCTTTGGCGGTCAGATACTCGATCAAATCGCAGCTTCGGCGGCCGTAATCGGGAACAACGTTGGCCAGCTTGATCATGTTCCTGCTCTGGATGCGGTCGAACGATTCCCGCGAGTGCTCAAGTACGTATTCCGGATTCATTGCACCGCATAAGCGCGGGTTGAGGAACGAACCCTCGAGAAAACCGCCGCGCAGCCTCGCACCGTTGATCGTGCCGGATGAACGGGCCATGTGCTCGCTCAGGTACCTGAAGCACCTGTCCAGCGTGTCGACGGGTGCGGCCCAAGTTCCGACATAGAAACCGGTCACACCGTACTGGCAAAGCCGTTTCTGCAGCATGTCGAAGCCATGCCGATACGCGGACTCGCTGACGTCGAAAGTCTCCGTTGCCGGATCGTACATGCCCAGGGTGAACTCGAAAAGGTTGAAACCGTGAAAATGGATGTCCACGAACCCGGGAACAACATACTTGCCGGTAAGGTCAATCTCCTGATCGCAGGCCGCTGAATCGTCGGGCAGGACGATTCTGCCGTTTCTCAAAACCATGTCGGCCCGCACGACGCCTTCGGGTGTAACCAGGAACGCGTTCTTCAATCTTGTGCCAGGCATTCAATCGTATCCTTCCCGTGACCTGCCGCCGTCCATGATACCACGGCCCATGTCCGTCCGTCTTGCCTTGGCCGGCTCAGGGGCGGCCGTCGCGGAGAAAGGCTGCCCTGCGGTGCAGTGTGAGCACTCAAGTCCACGACCCGCAACCCTGGCAGGCCCGACCGCATTCGTTGACGCCGCAGAACAGCCGACATACAAGACCCAGGGGCCGTTTTGTGCGATAATATCAGGGGCCTTCGGCAGGCAGTCGAGGCTAGGTGATTCTGCATGGCAGACCCGCAAGCGGATTCTCGAGACGAGCGGATTGGCCGCATCCTGAACGAATACCTGGACCGCGCCCAGCGGGGTGAGCCGGTTGACGAGCAGGAACTGCTGAAAACCAACCCGGACATCGCCGACGAGTTGCGGGAGCAATTCAGCCTCGTCCGCCACGTGAGTCCGTTGTCGTCCCACGGTGCCCAAGGGGCACGGATAAACATTGCCGTGCCGCCGGATCTGTTGCCCGGCTACGAAATCCTGGGCGAGATTCACCGAGGCGGTCAGGGCGTCGTCTACCGGGCCTTGCAGAAAGCGACCCGACGCAAGGTGGCCATCAAGGTCATGCGCGAGGGGCCGTTTGCCGGCTGGCGAGACCGCACCCGCTTCGAGCGCGAAGTCCGGATCCTGGGAGCGCTGAATCATCCCAGTATCGTGACCATCCACGAGAGCGGCACGGCGTCGGGATACCACTTCTTCGTCATGGACTATATTGAGGGTCCGCCGCCGGACGTGTGGCTCAGCAGTCGCCCGCGATCGATCAAGGAAATCCTCCGGCTGTTCGCCGAAATCTGCGCCGCCGTCAATGAAGCTCACATCAAAGGTATTATTCATCGCGACCTCAAGCCCGGCAACATCCGCATTGATGAGGCAGGCAGGCCGCATATCCTGGATTTCGGCTTGGCGAAATTGACCGCCCAGGAAGGCGGCGGAGCCGACGCGGCAGACATGACCGTAGTCGGCCAATTCGTCGGCAGCCTGCCCTGGACCAGCCCCGAGCAAGCTCAAGGAACACTCGACAGCATCGACATGCGCACCGATGTGTACGCCCTCGGTGTGATTCTCTATCAGATGCTGACCGGCACGTTCCCGTATGAGGTCACCGGCCCCATGCGCGACGTGCTCAATCGGATCGTCAGCGACGAACCGGTGCGTCCGAGCACCGTCCGCAAAGGCATCGACCGTGATCTCGAGGCGATCGTCCTCCGCTGCTTGCGGAAGGAACCGCATCGTCGATACCAGACGGCGGGCGAATTGGAGCGCGATATCGAGCGCTATTTGAAGGGCGAAGCGGTGTCTGCCAGAAGCGACAGCGGGCTGTATGTTCTCCGCAAGACGCTGCGACGGTATCGTGTTCCGGTGGCCGTGGCAGCGGCATTTGCCGTGCTCCTCGGCGTGTCGCTGCTCGCATCGATATCCCTCTGGCGACAGGCGGTGGCCGAGCGGGACCGCGCCATCGCCGCCCAGCGAGAGCAGGATCGGTTGCGCTCCCTCGCGGATGCGAAGGCATCCGAAGCGGAACAGGCAAGAGGATTTGCCGAACGAGAGCGAATCCGCGCCGAAGATCAGGCCGAACAGCTTCGGCGAACGACCTATGTCAATCGGATGGTCCTCGCTCAGACCGCGTATGAGCAGAGATACCTGACTCAGACTCACCAGTTGCTCGATGCTTGCCCCACGGACTTGCGAGGTTGGGAGTGGCACTACCTGTCACGACTGTCAAAGGAACCGACTCTGCTCGACGTCCGCGCGGATGCGGAGTGTGTGGTCTCGCTGGCCTTGAGTGCAGACGGTCGTCGCCTCGCCACCGGCGGATGCGACGGCGTGATCAGAATCTGGGACAGCACCACGGGCGCGGCGATCACGCAACTGAAGGGACACGCCGACCAGGTCAACGCCCTCGCGTTCAGCCCCGACGACCAGTGGATGGCTTCGGGTGGTCGCGACAAGACCCTGCGGTTGTGGGATTGGAGACGCGGCTCGCACAGGGTTCTCCAGGAAGGCCGGCAGTATCTCAATGCCGTGCAGTTCAGTCCTGATGGTTCAGGTCTTGCCGCTGCCGGGCAAGGCAGAGTGTTGGCTTTCTGGGACGTCCAGAGCGGGCAGCTCATCTGGGAAACGCCCGCTCACGACAAGGAAATCGCGTGCGTTGCCTATCGTCCTGACGGCAGGCAGGTGGTCAGCGGTGAACTGCTCAACCCCTCCGCCGGCGACTGCAAGATCAGAGTCTGGGATGTTGCCACCGGCCAAAGCATACGGGAGTTCTCCGGCCCCCCCGGTGCGGTGCTGTGCATCGCGTTTTCGCCCGACGGGACCCGGATGGCCGTGGGCGGCGGCGTTTCTCCTGCCAGGAGGGATGCTCAGGGCACACTGAAGGTTTTCGACGGCGCCACCTGGGAAGAACTGCTGTCGCTCCGCGGCCATGAGGGATTCGTTGATGCGGTGGCCTTCAGCCCCGACGGCACACTGCTGGCCTCAACCGGCGTTCCTCGCGCGCCGACATTCGCCATGGAGTCGGATCGCACTTTGAGAGTCTGGAACGCGACCACAGGTGAGGAGTTGTACACTCATTCCGCCCACAGCCGCGGCGGCAGGGGGGTGGCCTGGAGCCAGGACGGAAGTCGGATCTTCTCAGTCGGCATGGATGGCAGACTGAAAGCTTGGCCGAGGACGCTTCCGCCGGAAGCCCGTGTGTGGCAGGGATACGCAGGTTCGGTGCTCCGCGTTGTGTTCAGCCCGGATGGCAAACGCATCGCTTCCTGTGGAGCAGAGAGTGAAAACGATCTGGCGACGGAGCAGGCGTCGGACGATGCCATCCGGGTATGGGACAGGCAAACGGGTACGCTGCTCATGACGCTGGCCGGGCACACCGGCGCCGTGCTCGCTTTGGTCTGGAGCCCTGACGGCAGGTATGTCGCATCGGGAAGCGCGGATCGAACCATTCGCGTGTGGGATGCGAGTGACGGTTCTCGACAGTTCTTGTTCCCAAGCCCGGACGGAGCCGTGCGAGACGTTGCCTTTTCGCCCGACGGTACCTTGGTGGCCGGCGTCGCCGGTTATGCCACCACTGTCTGGAGCCTGGTCGATGGAGAGGAACAGCTACACCTGTGGCACAATGCTACGCCTCTGACGATTGCCTTCAGCCCCAACGGCCGGTGGATTGCAGCCGGTCTGGCACGCGGTGAGATCGGGATCTGGGATCGCGAATCCGCGGGCGAGGTGCGGACGATTGGGTTTGAGAAACCTCTGAACGGCGCGTGGTTCGGTCCCGCTTCCACAGTCATTGCGAGTGCCCATACCGACGGCAGCATCAATTTGTGCGATGTGAAGACGGGCAGCCTGCTATCCGCGATGCAAGGTCCCCAACAATCGGTTGAATGGCTTGACTTCAGCCCGGACGGGCGGCGGATCGTCTCATGCTCCGCAGACACGATCATCAGGGTCTGGGACGTCGCCAGTGCCAGCCAGGTCTACACCATCCGGGCGCACGATGCCCCGGTGATGTGCGCTCGGTTCTCGCCTGATGGGATGGCCATAGCCACCTGTGGGCAGGACGGCACGATCAAGATATGGGAGGCTCAGACGGACACGTTGCCGCGACCAGCATCGAGAACAGGTGCTGAGTAGAGCTCGGGTACCGGAAACCACGAACGGGGCGAGAGTCGGCGGCTTGCAGGAATGCGTTTTTGATCGGTCGCCAGATGACCGGACGGAGTCACAGAGATCCCGCGTAAAAAGCCGGGTGCCCGGAAGCATGGCCGAGTCTTCAAGAGGAGGCTACCAGACTCAGGCAATCCTTCCGGGCACCCTGGGCTGTTTCGTTTCTGGTAGTGTCATGAACGAAAAAGACCGCCGGATCTAACGCCAAGAGAGTGTTTTTTTTCTGAGGCCACCGCTGGAGGCGAATACGATCTGGCGTGGCTAGGTGGCCGTCCGATAACGGGTATGGCCGCAAGTTGACCAGATCGAAGCGATAAAGTATTATTAGTACAGTGGTTATCTCAATCTTTGTTCCCTCAAGTACGGGTTGGGATTCCTCATGGAAGAGGCGAAGTTCAGGAAGACCATGGCTGAGGTGCAAGCTGGCAAGGTGGCAGCCATGGACTCCCTGCTGCTGGCCAGTTACGATCCACTTCGGGCAGCTATTGCCCAACAAATGAGCGATGTGTTGAGGAAAGCCCAGCTCGAGCCCGAGGATGTCATCCAGGAGACCTATGCGGCCGCCTGGGCCAGCCTGCCTAAGAGTCAGTTCGAGAGCTTCGAGGCGTTTCTCGGCTGGCTGCGTCAAATCGCGGAAAACAAGCTGATCGACATGCACCGGGCAATCGTCGCGGACAAACGTGACGTGCGACGGCAGGGGGCCGCATGGGGCGTCAAGAGCGGGTCGTACGTCGACCTGTTGGATCAGGTGACCTCGCCCATGGCGACCCCCAGCCGCGGGGCGGCCCGCAACGAGGCACTAGCCGTTTTGATGGTTCGGCTCCAACAACTGCCTGAGGACTATCGTCAGGTCATTCATTGGCGGCTGATCGAAGGCCTACCCGTGGCGGAGGTGGCTGGTCGTCTTGGCCGCAGCGAGGCGGCCGTTCACATGCTCTTCCACCGCGCCTTGAAACAACTCCGCGAACTGATGGGTGCCTCTTCGGACTACCTGAGCCAAGCCTGACTGATCGAGTCGCCCAGCGACGCGTTGTTCAGTCTTCTGTATTGAACACCGCGAGGATAAGCCTGGGTCATCAGACGACTCTGGCGGGACACATCCATAAGCCTTGCCTGCGGGGGCGATGCCTCGCTCACACTGCCACACTGCCTGCAAAGAGGTCACGATTGAACGTAGTGTCTCAGGCCGATACCATGCCCGTGCAACATCTCGGTCGCGAGCACGTTGCGATCAATTCCATGGAGGCCGCCGTGAAGTGCCCGTTCTGTGCCGAAGAGATCCAGGATGCCGCCATACTGTGTCGGTTTTGTGGAGCGGTCAAGCAAGACGGGCAGTGGTATCCGCCCGCTCGGCCCACGGTGGAGGCCCCCCGACGCAAGGGGTCCTTCACAATCAAATCGGCCGGGGTGCTGTTCATCATTTCTGGGGCATATACGCTGATTACCGCGACCTCTGAAGTGCCCCTGTTCGGCGCTATGCGAGGGGGCCTGGTCGCGCTGGCCTACAACCTGGGCTTTGCAGCTCTGTTCCTGGGTATCGGCATCGGATTGGTCATCGGCAAGCCTTGGGGTTACGGCCTGATACTGAGCGGCACCGCCCTGTACAGCGTCGACAAGATTCTCCTCATGTTGGACAAGCCGGCGCAGGAGGCCTACTTCGCCGCAGAGAGCAGCGTGCAATCGCTAGCTGCTTTCATCGGCCTGCAGGAGGCTGATCTTCAGGCAGTGTGGAGCCAAGCGATCATCATGGGCTGCCTGATCAGCCTGGGCTGCTGGTGGGGTTTCGCATTGTACATCTACGTCAGGCGGGACTACTTTCGGCAGAGCGCGCCGCGAGCGGCGGTCGGACGGTGAAAGGGCTCGTCTCTTGGGCCGAACGGTCCTGTCGTCTTGAAGACCTGTCGTGACTGCGGTTGATCACCGTGGCTGTGAGGAGACGGAATGACTCGTCTCTTAAGAGGTCAGGGCGCTCTCACCCTCCTCCAGATCCTCGCGTTGCAGCGGCACGTTCTCGAGAAGGATCTCTTGCCCCCAGATCCGGTCATAGAGTGTCGCCTTCTCTGCCAGCTCAACAGATGGAGTCAGGATCACGTCGAGTGTTGTGACGTGCGGCGCGGGCCGGGCTATCTCGCCTCCCAAACCGCCATAGTCAAACCGGCCCGTCGGGCCAACGCAGAAGCTACCTCGCCAGACCTCCTGGCCGGCGAGTTTTACGACGACGACCGACGCGATTGAGATCGGGAGCCCCTGCCCATGGATTGTCAGCTCCAGCGTGGATTTCGTTTCCGATCGTGCGAACAGTCTGGCGGTAGCCGAGAGTTGGCCAAGCGCCATCGGATTCAGCTTCTCATCGATCACCAGATCGACGGCCGGGCGGTCGGGTGCAACGATTTCGACCGGAACGGTCACCGTTGTGTTCCACCTGCAACGGGTCTTGGGCCATCGTTCGGCCTGGCCGGGCTTCATGCTATTGTCCGTCTTGAAAGGCCTGAACTCGTCGATCAGCCCCGTGTCGACTTCAAAGACGAGATTGTGCTTTCCCGCCGAGATATCACTGACGACTTTGCCACGAATCATGGACCAGGGACCGCCCCCGCTGAGATCGTCGGGGTCGGCCGGCTTGCGATCGTCCCGAAAGGGGTCAGACACCCCCAGTTCTCCGGCTCCCTCAAGTCGAGTTCGTGACAAAGCCATGACCAACTTCAGTCCAGGCAGACTCCAGCCGGTGCCGTAGCTAAGCTCGAACGTGAATGGCTGCCCCTGCCGCAGGCGACTGCGGGCTTTCACATCCGGCTGTGCCCCATAAAATGCTTGGCCCAGACGCACAAGTTGTTCATCTGAGATGAAGCCGGCTTTGTCCGCGGCAGCGACGAATCTGTCACACCAGTGCAAGGGCTCACGCCAGCCGCTGGGTTTCGTCTGCATGTGCTTGATCAACTGGTCGATGGCGACCGCGGTATCCCGTTTCGACAGTTGGCCCGCGTTCAACCGCCGCTCGAGTTCCTGCCAGTCCCACGGCTGGCTGGCGGTGGTTGCCAGGTTGGCAATGAGCGTGCTGCTCGGGAGAGAGGCACGCGAGGCCGGTGTCATGGGGCCAACACGTGAACGCATCAGCACAAGTCGCAAGCCGACAGGGACGACGAAGACAGCGACAATCAGCCCCAGCCCGACCAGGATCGATCGCGGCCGGCGCTGGTACTCGGCAAATCGGATGGCCCGCCTGACGGTGAGGTCCGACCCGCATTCCGGACAGACGACGTTCACGTCCGGCTTGATCCATCGGAGGTCGTACCCGCACCGCGTACACCTCGGATCGCTCAATACGGGAACACCGCGTATGCCGCGGAAGATGAAGATGACCCCGACGATCAGGGCGCTGCCGATCAGAAGCAGCAGGATCAGTTCGGGTATTGCCGGGCCGCTCTGCATCGGAAAACCCCCTGTTCCATGACACGCGTGAACCGATCGGATGCTACCGGCCTTGGGCGGGCTGGTCAATTCGGAGGATCAGCGAGTACATCGGAGAAGGGTGACTCTGGTGATGAAGCCCCTTGTGCATGTGACGACAATGAGGATCCGAATCCGGGATCAGCGGATCGCGGCCGGAGATCGCTCCCACAGCGGTCGGCTCTATCGCACCAGACCACGGGGATAAACCCCGTGGCTCGTCAAGGTTGGACTCAGAACTGCGGGATCTTCACCCGCGCGCCACCCTTCATCGCCGATTCGTGGGCGCAGATACCGGCCATGGTCCAGTTGACGCTGGTCTTGACGTCGGGCATGGGCGGGCGTCTCTCAATGATCGACGTGATGAACTCGTGGGCCAGATGCGGGTGGGAGCCGCCGTGGCCGCTGCCCTGCTTGAAAGACAGGTGCACGTTTTGCTCCAAGTCGTAGACGCCCTTGGTGGTAAACGGCCGGATCGACTCGGGCAGCAGATGGGCGTAGTCCGGGATCGTCACCCGCTCAGGCTGTTCGCCGCGGTGCAGGATGGCCGGCTCGTGCTCGATCTGGGGTGATTCGAACGATACCTTGTCGCAGTACACGTCGAAGCTCTCGCGGTACTGCCGGGCTGTCTCAAAGAGGCTACGGGTTACCTCGCACACCAGGTTCGAGTTCTTGAGCTTAATGGTGGCGGTCTCGACGGCGAAGGGCGATCCGTACTTTCGCGTGAGCTTCGGGCTGATCCGCCCCGAGCCGTGGCAGACCACCGACTCGGCCAGCTTGCCCGCCAGGCACAGGCACGGGCTCACACAGTGTGTGGCGTAGTGCATCGGCGGCAGGCCTTCCCAATAGCCGGGCCAGCCGGCCATTTCCTGCTGATGCGAACCGCGAAGGAACTGGATACGCCCAAGGACACCAGTCTCGTAAAGCTCCTTGACGAAGAGAAACTCGCGACTGTAGACCACGGTCTCCATCATCATGTAGTTGCGGCGGGCTTTTTTCTGGGCCTCGACCAGCTTGCGACAGTCCGACACCGAGGTCGCGGCCGGAACGGTGCACGCCACGTGCTTTTTCGCCTTGAGGCCGGCGATGCTCATCGGAGCGTGGTCGGGAATCGGCGTGTTGATATGTACGGCGTCGACGTCGGGGTCGTTCAGCACGTCCTCGTAGCTGGTATAGCGCTTGGCAACGCCGAAGGCGTCACCGATCTGATCGAGCTTCTCCCGGTTCCGCTGGCAGATGGCGTACATCTCCGCGTGCGGATGCTTCTGGTAGATCGGGATGAACTCCGCCCCAAACCCCAGCCCAATGATCGCAACCCGGACCTTCTTGTCGTTTGCCATGACTTGCTCCTCTGAAAGGGACGACAACATCATCCCGGCTTCGAGGCAAGTTGACAAGGGTTACTTGTTCGGCCCGCGATTGAAGAGTATGTACGTTCCGCTCTTGCCAGCCACGGCCAGATCCAGCTTCTTGTCCCCATCGAGGTCCGCGACCCGGATCTGCATGCCCGAACCGATCTTCTCACCGTAGCTGATGACGTCTTTATCGAAGGACTTGGTTTTGTCGTTCCAGATGAAGCGCATCAGGCACTGCGGATCGGCCGCGCCGGGGTCGCCGTCGCCGTGAGCCCGATACCTCTTTCCGGTGATGATCTCCTTGCGGCCATCGTCGTCGAGATCGGTCCAGACCAGGCAATGAACCTGCGAGAAGCTCTTGTCGATCTCGTGCTGCGCCCAAGTGGGCTCTCCGTCCTTCGCCGGCCCCTGCTCCATCCAGAACAAGCCGTAGTCGTGGGCTTTGCCGTAAATGATGTCGTTCCTGCCGTCGCCGTTGACATCCACGACCAGGCAAGGCACGCTGCTATGATCCATTTTGAATCCGTTGTGTTTGTGGAACGGCCATGGCTTCTCGGCCCAGTCGCTTGACGGCTGCTCGAACCAGCCGCCGGGCAGGACGATGTCGGATCGCTTATCACCGTTGATGTCCCCGACGCCAATGCCGTGACCGGTTTGCGGCTTACCGATCTCCACCTTCTCGAATTGCGGCGCAGCACCGTTCCTGCCCAGCTTCACGCGGATGATAGTCATGGGCTTCTCGGCGGTCCAATGGTTGAGAATCAGTTCGGGGACCTTGTCGCCGTCAATATCCTGAAGGAGCGTGCCCTCACAAGTGTTTTGTCCGTCAACGATGAAGTGCTGTTTCCACGCTCGGCCCTCAGCCAATCCTTCCTTGCCAGGGTTCTCATACCAGTAAACCTTGTCCGAAAACCATGAGGCGGAGATGACGTCCGGGTAGCCGTCGCCGTTCAGATCGATGGCGTGGTCGCCGTTGTTCTCGAAGAACTCCTTGTTGTTGATGCCGACGTCGCGGACCGGGTGCGGCGTCCAGTTCGGGGCCTCAAACCACAGCGGCCCGGAAATGATATCCAGCTTCCCGTCGCGGTTGACGTCAACGACGTCGATCCCTTCGTTGAGATTGTCGACGAGGCTGACCTTCTCCCATTTGATCCTGGTTCGGGGCAAGTCAGCGGCTCCGGCGATGGCAGTCCCGTAGAAAGCGGCTCCAAGTGGCAACGCAAGAAGAAAGGTGCGGTTCGGTCGCATGATGCTGGCAAACCTCCCGTATGGAAAAAACGACAAATCAGACTTCCTGCTGGCGGTCTTCAGGGCGGTATTGTAGCGGCATCTCATGACTCTTTGTAACGGTCGGGGGCTTTACCGCAGATGCGTAACCGTCTGGCAGAGGATGCGTATTGTGCCTCGGAGCGAGCGGCAGCTCGGCCACGAGGTACCGCCGAGGCGATTCAAGGGGAGCCCCGTCTCTCAGAGCTTTGACAGCTCCCCCTCTCGTTGTAAGCTACTATTTTGGAATGACTTATGTCGAGGAACGATGCTTATCGCCGAATTGGCAGGAAGGGAGACTGTCGAGTTTGACGATACCCGGTTCAACACCTTGCAGGGCGGCTCTGGGGCGTTGGCCGAACAAACGGTCTGCCTGGGTGAAAGGCCCTGCCAAGCGCGCCTATCCCTGCATGCGGTTCTGCCCCATGTCCTTGCCTGCTTGAACTGAACAAGAATGCATGGCGCGGTACGGGTCGCGTCACCGTGAGGCTGGTCTAGTTGCGGTCGTATTGAGCGCCGACAGGTTAGCGCCCTCTGGCAGCTCGATCACCAGCCCGGGTCGCAGGTTGCGTCGATCACCTCTGAGACGTTCCTTGTTGTGCTCGAAAAGCTCAGTCCAATTGGTCGTGCCCATGAACCGCTTTGCAAGGGACTCCCAACTGTCACCTGCCTTGACTGTGTAGGCTCGTTCTGCCGCCGCAGGCTCGGGTGATGGAAGGCGTCTGGCGGAAAGCATCAGGCTCAGATCGGGTGTCTTCGCCGGTTCGGCTCCGGTACGGAGTGGGGAGGGCGTCGGCGAGGGAACGGCCGAGGGTGCCGGTGACGGTGCGACGGCGCTACCCGAGACCGCGTCTGGGTTAGGCGGGATCACGATCTTCATGCCTGGGCGAAGTTTGCGCGGATCCCTGTCCGGGTTGGCATTCTGGATCAGGTCTGCGTGCTTTGCGTGACCAAAGTACTTGACCGCCAGCCCGCTGAATGTATCGCCTGGCTGGATCACGTGTTCCCTTTTTGTCTTGGCAAGGTCGCTTTCCACGGTCGGCGTGGGTTTGGGTGCGGGCGGACTCGGCGCGATGGGCGAAGCTACCATCGACGACTCGATTGGTGGAGTCAGCGGCCCCGTCACGATCGAGGGTGCTGTGTCAGGCGGGCGATCGGCGATGGCCGGACCGGTCGTCGGCGGCTGCAGTATCCCCCCGGGGCGGGTGGTCGAACCTGTTGTTGGCCGGGCATCACCGACAAGCGGACGTGCCTGTTCGGGGCGGGTTGCAGAGCCTCGCGGCGGGGTGTCCGCCTCTGAGATCCGGGGCTTCCTTCCACTGACGCCGGATGGGACACCGGTTTGGGGCGTCCGCTGCCCCTGCCGGGGGGGCGTGTCAGCCGCCCTGCGGGAAGTGGACGGGCCGACAGCCAACGGATCATCGTCCTGTAGAGCACGAGCCATTTCCGGTTCTTGCGACTTGCCTGTACCCATCCGAGTGGCCGCGTAGTAGGTTCCCAGACCGATCACAACGACTCCAACACCAATGGCTACCTTGGTTACCAGTTGCATTGTTCTACACCTCTGAGAATTGCCGTTCGAAGCGACTCAACGGACCCCTCTCTATCCTATGAACCCCGCACTGATGGGTCGGCCTGTTCGCGATTCCCTAACCCTGTTCATGTACTTCAAGAACGATACCGCTGCCACTCAAGGACCCGCCGGAAATCCTGCGGCCATTAAGCAGTCGAACGGGGCCACCGGAAGCCGTTCACTGCTGTCTCGGGCATTATTCACGGTTTAACGCGGCCACTATAACGAGAATCCGTCGAATTGACAAGCCAATTACCCCGGACTCACGCAAGTCAAAGTGAAATATCGGCAGATAACGCCTGCAAGGGACAGGGATGTTTGCGTCATCAGGATTGCATCCGAACTCCCGCTTTTCGGGCGATGGCAAGGGAGAAAGTCGGAGCGGGTTTCGAGGCAGGCGACAAGGTCAGGATTCGGTCGGCAGCGGCTGCACGAATACCCCATGACGCGTCTCTGGTCCTGCTCGGCAGGTGTGCCCCATCTCGAAACTGCCTGATCTTATGAGTCGGTTAGCGGTGTCCGACCATGACCCGCTCCGTGTGGAACCTCTGGTATGAGTGACCTCCCCAGCGCGGGCCCTGGACGTCGATGAGATGTTCTCTGGCGTAGATCACCTGTCCCGGCGACCAGAACGATACCGTCGAGGGCCAGTCACCGCGGATGGTGAATTCGGAAGCATCGTAGAGACCGGGCCGGCGGTCGAACAGCAGTCCCGCCGCGAGTTCCGTCCGGGACGGTGCCGGGCGAACAGCGGGTTGACAAACAGGAGCGACTCTTGCGGTTTCCCGGCAAGCACAACCACTGCCCAGACAGATAGCCAGTCCCAGGGTGACAACGACCGTCTTTTTCATTTCTCCCACCCTCGCGGACAAGAGGTCAGACGGAACCTCGATCGTCGGCCGCATACGCCGAGCACCGCAGAGAGACAACACCCTGGTCCCTTTTCTGCTCAGAATGCCGTCCCACCTCCTCGCTATGGCCCCCCGCAAAGGGCGTTCCCGCGTTGCGATCAAAGGCGTGGTCCGGTATTCATTGGCTGTTCGCCATTCTTGCATGGGGTCCCTGTAAAACAAGGCAAGCTGTAAGGTTTCTAACGATTGCACGAAAGCTGCGGACCGGTTGACCGGCGTGCTGAGGAACACGCGCTCCTGCGCGCCGACGCTTGGCATATTCCATCCCCCAGCCGCATATCCTTGTTCTCAGGATCTTATCAGACGAATTCTCGCGAGATTGGTCGGCGCTGAGTGTCGTCGGTGGTTGCCTCGTGCCAATGCGACACCCGATCCTCACCGATTTGCCAGCAAAGGTACACCTGACGCCCATCCAAAAGGGCCGGAAAATCGACCAGCCCAAGCCGATAATCCTTGATCTCGCAACCGATCTTCTCCAGCTCTTCCTGCAATTCGGAAATGTGGTCGGTTATGCGAGCATATCTCTCACGGCCTTGTTCTGCGCGGTGAATATCGCCGGCGGCGTCATAAGCCTTGCAGGCCGCGTGTAGTTCGCAGAGTTCCTGATAATCACGAACGATGTCGGCTACAATCCGTCGAACGAGGATGATGGATCGGTTGGCCTCTCGCAGTGAAAAGTATTTCTTGCTAGAGCCGGCCAGGAGGTCGGTAAGCGAGACTGTCTCAAAGGCATCCATCGCGTGACTCCACGCGCCGCGACACGATGTCGACGATACGGGGCATCAATGTCGTGCGAGTTCCCCGCGATTGTTCGCGGCTTTCTGACCGCGATGACAACCTTATCCGGTCGCCAGAATTCACACTATCAAAGGTCTTGTGGCAAGTCAACGCTGCATGCTGATGAGACCGCGTGCAAGCTCGGCGGGTGTCAGGTCATGCGGCCCAAGCGACGCGAATCGACGAGAACCAGGTTCTACGCTTGTATCGTCGAGGCTATTGGTCCCTTACGCTGCCTGAGCTTCACGCAAGAACTTGTATCTGCGATGCTTACTTGCGCCTCCGAGATGCCGCGAATCGGGCAGGTCCGGCTGTGTTCGACATCGTATAGGCGACAGGGCTTTCCACTGATGAGCGAATCTCGTATGCTCATACCCAGGATTGCCTGTCGATCGCGGCTTTTCTTTGTGGGATCGGGCAGTGTTGACGGCCGGTGCGGCGCATCCGTGAGTTGATCTCCGACCGGCGGCAGCCGATCACGGAGCAAAACGCCCATGCCTGGCATGGAATCATCAGACCGGCATGTTGTCCGGGCTCGGGGGCGCAGATTGCCCGCGAGAACGGATCTGCCTCAGAGCAAGACCCGAGCCCGACGGTGGTGGGCGATTCGTTCCTCGACGGCGCTCATATTTATGGCCGCCGCCCTGTGCCTTCTGGTCATCTGGAATCGTGACCGTAACCTTGCTCGTCGCTTGCTTGCGTCCCTCGATCCCGTGGTGAAGGAACTTCAGGACAGGACGGATGCTCTCGGCGTTTTACCCGCACACGTACCTGATCCGGCACCCATCGGCCAGGCGAGATTCAGCTTTGCCTACACATTCAGTGCCGACGAGCGTCAATTTGCCATCGACTCGGGCGAGCCGTGCATCATGGCCTACACGTCGCTCATCCGTCTGCTTCTTCATAGAGATGGCCGGTGCGTCATCTGCCATCACAAGGGACAAATCTCGGCGGTATGGATGGCGGAAAGTGATTTCCAGCAGCAGATGCTTCGTCAGAACCAACTTGTGGAGGAGTTCCAGGCGAAGCGGCGGTCCGAGCCGGTCAAGCTGCCTTGATGCCGGCGTCCCTACCTATCTGCTTCGCCGCAGTCCGCCGGCATGACGGGCCACACCGCACGGCGGTCCCGCCACCAGCACACCGCACCTTCCGGCCTTGTCACCCTGCTACACCGGACAAGCACGGTTGTATCGAGAAACCGGGGCTGCGGTTCTGAACGACTTGCCTGAAGGAGCCGTCGCCGGCCGCCGCCTGATCCATCATGGCCCCGCCACGAGCTGCCAGGCTTCCCGTGGTTGCCGTCGCTGGGTTGATGCTTTACCATGCCCTGATCGGCTGGCAGGTGAATCGCGGAGCACCAGCCGACCCATGTGAGGCGCATTGCAGGAAGAGGAGCGAGCGTGAAGAACGTTCTGCTGGCAATCGCGGCGTTGGCGGTGGTCATGTACACGTTCTACCCGCTTGAATCGCGATGGAAAGCTTCATCGCCTGATGTGACAGTGCTGCAATTCTGGCACCCCTGGACAGGCCAGTACGCCGACGACTTGGCCGAGGTCGTCGCGGAGTTCAACCGCACCCATCCCAAGATCCAGGTTAACGCCCTGTTTATGCCCACGGGGGCGGGCGAGAACATGAAGTTCTTCGTCTCGGTGGCCGGCGGAGTTCCACCTGACGTCGTATTCGTTGACGGCGCCCAGGTTGCTTCATGGGCCCATATGGGAGTGCTTCGCCCTTTGGACGATCTGTTGGCTTCCGCAGGGGTCGACAAGTCCGATTACTTCGAGCCAAGTTGGAAGCAGTGCGAATACAACAACAAGGTCTTTGCCGTACCGGCCGCCGCAGACCCGAATTTCGCGCTGGTGTGGAATAAGGATCATTTTCGACAGGCTGGGCTGAATCCCGAACGGCCGCCGCAAACCATCGAAGAACTGGAGGAATACGCCCTCAAACTGACGATCCGGGACAAGAAAGGCGAGATCGAGCGGCTTGGGTTCCTGCCAACGTTTGTCCCGCATGGTTCGATTGCCGTGCTGACCTGGGGCTGGGCCTTTGGGGCCGAGTTCTACAACGACGAGACCCAGGAGTTCACCTGCGACGATCCTCGCGCTATCGAGGCCATGAAGTGGATCCTGCGGTTGCAGCAGGCGTACGGCGGGCAAGAGCGGATCCTGAATTTCGAGGCCGGTTTTGGCTTTTCTGCGCAGGAGCCGTTTATCCAACGCGACTTGTCAATGAGCATCGCCTACATCGCCTATGCGCAGGATATTGTCAGGTTTGCACCGGACCTGGATCTCGGCATCGGGCCGATGCCGGTCAAGAACGGGGTGAAGCTGGGTTGCGAGTGGATCGGCGGCTGGACGATGGCGATTCCCTATGGCCAGCGAGGTCACGAAAAAGAGGCCTTTGAGCTGATCCGCTGGATGTGTGCGGACCCGGTCGGCACGCGTCACGTGGCCCTGACGATGAAGCTGCTACCAGCCTATCGCGAAAGCCCGTTTTTCACGAAGGATCTCGCTGAGGACTTGGCGAACAGACCGGACATCCGCCTGATGAAAGCTTTTTACGAGATTCTCAAGCGAGCTCAGCGGGTCCGTCCGGTCTCGCCGGTGAGTGCCTATTACATGACCGAGTTGATGCGGGCGCTGGGGCGGATACGCAACGGCAGCATGACGCCGGAGGAGGCCCTGAAGGAAGCCAGGGAACGGGTCACCGAGGAGTGGCACAAGAGCCAGAAGCGCGCCCAGGCTCGACACGTGAGGGCGACAGCGAATAGCCCGCCCCCGAAACCCTGAGTGCGCCCGGCCGCAAGTCGGTGCCGGGAGGGATCCGGGACGCGCGGTGAGCCTCGCAGTGGAATCATCGCCGTGGCGAAAGGTTGAGGAATGGCCGAGTTCTGGACAAGGGCTGAGCGAAAGCGACAAATCCTGGGCCTGGTCTTCGCCGGTCCCTGGATTCTGGGCTTTCTGGTCTTTGCATTGTACCCGGTGATTGCCTCGTTCTACTACAGCCTTTGCGATTACAACGTGTTCGACCCTCCGGTGTTCAACGGCGGCCGCAACTACGTCGAGCTCGTGCGCGAAGACAAGCTTTTCTGGACATCCCTGTGGAACACCGGCTACTTCATGTTCTTTGCCATACCGACGACGATGTTGACTGCCCTGGTGCTGGCGATGCTGCTGAATCTCAAGGTCCGTGGACAAGCCTTCTACCGGACGATCTTCTTCCTGCCGTCGATCGTGCCGATCGTGGCCTCGACCGTGCTCTGGCTGTGGATTCTGAACCCGCGCTACGGCGTGGCCAACAAGATCCTTGGACCGATATCTCCCTACCTGCAGATATGCTGGGACGCGCTTCGTGAGAAGCTGATCTCGTGGGGGGTAGAAAACGTGCCCGCGCTGCGTTTTCCGCCGGGTTGGCTCACCAATGAGTACTGGTCCAAGCCCGGACTCATTCTGATGAGCGTCTGGGGCGTGGGCAACAACATGATCCTGTATCTGGCGGGCCTGCAGGAGGTGCCCAAGGAGCTTTACGAGGCCGCCGAGATCGACGGGGCCAGTGCCTGGAAGCGAACCTGGCACATCACTCTGCCGATGATCAGCCCGATCCTGTTCTTTACCTTGGTCATGGGCATGATCGGGACGTTTCAGTACTTCACCCAGGCGTTCATCATGACCGACGGCGGGGGCGGGCCGAACGATTCGACCCTCTTCTACGCGATGTACCTGTTCAACAACGCATTCATCTACTTCAAGATGGGCTACGCTTCGGCCATGGCGTGGATCCTGTTCGTTCTGATTGTCATCTGTACCGCGCTGACCTTCCGGCTGACGCGCGGCAGAGTGTACTACGCGGGGGCATGACGTGGCGAAACGAAGACCCGGCAGATTGATCGTCAAATCGGTGCTCAGCCACGGGCTGCTGATCGCGCTGTCGGTTGTGTTTCTGATCCCGTTTGTCTGGCTGCTGACTTCATCATTCAAGAGCGAGTCGCATCTGTTTACCAAGCGGCCCGAGTGGATCCCCCGTGGCGAGTACGTGCGCCTCGACGACGGCACCTGGGCCGAGGTCGTCATGCAGGAGGTGCTCGAATACCACCCTGTTGACTACGACGAGCAGGGCCGGCCAAAGGATCGCCGTCCGAAGACAACCCGGGTCACACTGGTCGATCGCCGGGGCGATCCGCTTCTCAAGAAACTCACCGCCGCCGACCTGCCGGCCGACGTCCGCGACATGGACATGGGCATCATTCACCCCGCTCTCAAGGCAGCCTTCACGCAGTCCGGGAAATCGCTTCCGGAGCTGCCGCGGCTCAAGCCCGTGTGGAAGGGCCGCAAGTGGGAGATCCCGGCGGGCGAGCAGACTTACATCCTTAAGCGTGAGGGCGACCGGATTGGCGTATACAGCGACGAGCCGGCTCGTATGGTGATCGATGCCTCGCGGATCGAGACCAGAGTCTGGCCGACATTCCGGCATTATGTTAAAGGCATCGAGGGGTTTCACTTCAGCTTGTTCCTGCAGAACACGCTGCGCATCGCGGTGTTCACCGTGCTCGGGACGGTGCTCAGTTCCAGTTGGGTGGCCTTTGGCTTCTCGATCCTCGAATGGCGCGGACGCGACAAGCTGTTCTACCTGATGCTCGGCACCATGATGCTGCCGCCACAGGTGACCATGATCCCGGTGTTCGTGATCTTCAAGTCGCTGGGCTGGTGCAACACCTATCTGCCGCTGATTGTGCCGTCGTTCCTGGGCAACGCGTTCTTCATCTTCCTGCTGCGGCAGTTCTTCCTGACCATCCCCAAGGACCTGATCGACGCCGCCCGCGTGGACGGATGCAGCACCTTCCGCATCTACTGGCAGATTGTCCTGCCGCTGTCGATCCCGGCCCTGGCCACCGTGGCCCTGTTCACCTTCATGTGGTCGTGGAACGATTTCATGGGTCCGCTGATCTACGTGGTGGACGAGGCCAAGTACACGCTCTCGCTGGGCCTGGCGATGTTCAAGGGCCGCTTCGCCAGCCGATACGGCGAGATGATGGCGGTGAGCGTGCTGCTGACCCTGCCGATCATCGTGCTGTTCTTCTTCACCCAGAAGACCTTCATCCAGGGTATCAAGACGTCGGGGATGAAGAACTGAGGCGGCGTGAGTGGTCAGTTTTCAGTGATCAGTTGTCAGTGACCGGGTGGCATGGCGACGGCCCTGCGTCGCCATGTCCGGGGAACCACCGGGCTGAAACGGATGCGCAGACCATGTGCGGTGAGCAGCCAAATAATGAGTCCGCACAGCCCGATGATCTAACCGACGTCGATATCTACTGTCTCCACTGCGGTTCACCTTTCACCAGCGGAGGACTTGCGGCGGGGCCTCGGCGAGCGTTGGGGCGAACCAGTCGGCACCGGCAAGGGCCTCGCGGCTGAAGCTCGTGGTCAGAGCCAGGCATTTTGAACCGGCGGCCTTGGCGGCGGCCACGCCGTTGACCGCGTCTTCGACCACCAGGCAGGCGCGCGGGTCGAGGCCAAGTTTCTGCGCCGAGGTCGTGAAGATCTCGGGGTGCGGCTTCTTGTGGACGACGTCATCGCCGGTGATCACCGCGTCGAAGGTGGACATCGGCAGGCCGATCTCACGGAGATTACCCTCGGCCTTGACGTAATCGGCGCTGGTCGCCAGGGCCATCTTCTTGCCGGCCTTGCGGCAAGCGGCAAGGAATTCGTGTACGCCCGGCAACGGCTCGAGCTGGCCTTTGATGATCTCGAGGTAGATCTCGTATGTACGGCGTTTGACCTCGATGATATCGACGGGAAAGTTGTACTTCTCGGCCACGCCGCCGATGTAGCGATTCTCGCCCGCTCCGACGAAAGGTATGAAGTCTTCGGGCTTGACCGTCAGGCCCCGCTCGGCAAACATCATGCACGCGGCCTTGCAGATGAACGGCTCGGAATCGAGCAGCACGCCGTCCATGTCGAAAATCACGCCCCCAGGCAGCGAATCGCTACTCATGTGGTCTCCATGTCCTTCAATCGCAGACGCCGGTTCGACCGGCGACCGCAGCGCAAGCTATCCACTGCTCGGGGGCCGGTCAAGGCGGGCAAATGATCAATGAGGAATGTGCAATGACCAAAGAAACCCGAATGACGAATCCAGAACGACGAAAGAAATCCAAACGACGCAGCCCAAAATGTGGCACTGTCCTTCGTCATTCGGGTTTCGACATTCGTCATTTCCGCCTGAACCCTTACTCTGCGACATCCATCACACACCGAAACCCGATGGTCGCGCACCGATCCAGCCCCGGCCACATGCGGATGAATTTGACGTGGGAATCGCACCGCTCGGTTGCGCTGCGAATGTACCAGATGCTGCCCTTGGCGTCGAACCAGCTTCCGCCGCGGATCATCACGAAACGCGTGTGGCCGTCGTCGCGGGCGCTCTCGGTCCATTCCCAGACATTGCCAAGCATGTGGTAACAACCGCAAGGACTGCGGCCGTCAGGAAGCGAGCGGACCGGCATGGTCCCTTGGCCGTCGCAGTTGCAGCGAGAGGCGTCAAATTCGTTGCCCCACGGCCAGGCTCGCCCGTCGGTGCCTTGGGCGGCCAGTTGCCACTCTGCCTCCGTCGGCAACCGCTTGCCGGCCCACTTGGCGTAAGCCCGGGCGTCATCGAGATCGACATACACCACCGGATGATCGGCCAGGGTCTCCGGCATGTGGCCGTTCGGCCAGTGCTTCAGGAAGTTCTCCGGATGCTTGGGTTGGTAGCGGGTCGCCTCCAAAAAACGGGAGAAATCTGCGTTCGAGACCTCGACCTCATCAATGAAAAAGCTCTTCAAGTCAACGGCATAATCGTGGGTCAGAATCTGGTCGTGCGGATTGCCGGCCAGAAAGTCGTTCCACCTGTCTTTCGGCGTGCCCGGATCAGGATAACAACCGCACTCGCGGCGCATGTGCTTTATTTGCATTCGCAGCTTCGCACCGGGAACGAGGACCATAGCCTTCGGTGGCGAGTGTCGCGGTACAAGCGGGGTAGGCTTCACGGGCTCTGCTTCGACGACCGACCGGACGACGTTGCGCTGGTCGATCGGCAACCTCGGCTCGGACTCGATCCTTCCCTGGCTGAGCAGTTTCTCCAGTTCGGGCGTGATCCTCGCTTGCTCAATCGCCAGAATGCAGCCGAGCCGATCGACGCTGTCGATGATCCTTGTGCCGGTGCCGGCGGGTCTGGTCTGCAAATCCCGACCCCTCCACACGTCAAAAAACCTGTTGTCCTTGCCGTAAGGCACATCGATCAGCCCGGCGTTATTCAGTGGCTGACCATGATTGAGCAATGTGAACAGCCAATACCCGTCGCCCGGCCAGCGGTGAGCGTGCAGACGGTCAACGAGGGTCGGATAGAAAGGCTCCCACCGCTTGCTCGCGAAATCGGACGCGAAACACCGCAGTATGGCCGAGGCGCGCCTCCAGATTGCACGATCCCGCGCCGACCACGGGTTGTACGATCCGAAGATGTTCTCCCAGATCATCATGCCGCTGCCGTTGAAGAACGCTGTTTCGATCTCGGCAACATGATCGGTGTTCCACCGCCTGATCTGAAACTGCATGTGGCGCGGCTCGATCCATTTGAGATGAAGCATCCCCGGAAGGTATGAGTCCACCAGCCACTGAGCCCAAGATCCGCTGCAGATGGAGAGTTGCTCGATAGCCGGGTGTCCTTCGGGGATAAACGCCACACCCGGCCGGGCCTGATCGATCCGCCGCCGCAGTTCAACTGATCCGGCCGTCATCGTGTCCAGAAAAATCCCGTCGGCCTCGATGGCTGCGACAAGATCGGCCAGGGCCTGTTCGTCGGGCTCGCCCTCACGCCGGGTACCGGTGTCCCACGGGTTGTAGTCGATGAAGACCTTCACGCCCCGCTCGTGGCATCGGCGCACCATTTCCCTCAGACCCTTCAAGCCGCCCGGCATGTCTCGGTACATGTCGAACTGGTTGCGGTCGTCCACCCCGAGACGAGGATAACCCTGCCACAACATGATGCTGTCGTAACCGCCGAACTCGCGCACGCCGTCGTCGAGGAACTCATCGACGGTGTATCGGCCGGACTCAGGGTCATAAAACGAACGGTCGTACATGAAAGTGAAATGACACGCGAAGTTGCGGGCCATCCACTGCAGATCGGCGCGGTCGTAAATCCTCAGATCGAGCTGCCGTGCCCCCGCCGCTCGCGTTTCGGCCCGCGCAAACCCATTCTCGCGGATCTGTCGGCGATACTCCCGCGCCGCCGTGAGCCACTCATCTCTGTTCTGCCCAGGCATCGGCCCGGCAATGTAGTGCTCATTCATTCGCAGTAGAGCTGTTTGGGCCCATGCAAGCCGAGCCCCGGCGCATACGATCAGCGAAACAAGCACGGTAATGTGCCCGGTAGCCGCCTGGATTGAAGCCGACTTGTGAGCCGAGGACATCAGGGTTCTCCTGTCTGGTTTCCTCCAAATGCACCACAAGGCCCGCTCCCGACCTTAACGGCTGCGACGGGCCACGTCGAGGCGGCCCGGGTCAGGCGTTGACACAGCTTCGGTTCGGGGTGTAGCCTTCATTACCGGGCGACAAGCAGAGGCTATGGGTCGCTCTGCCCCGGGTGTCAGTCTATGAGGAAGCCTGTCATGAATTCTCGAAGTGACCGAATCAATCGTCGTCAGTTTCTGGAGGGTACGTTGGGCGGCATGGCACTGGCCTCCATGAGCCGGGCTCAGGCCCCCGGCCTGGAGACGCTCGGGGCCAACGAGCGCATTCGCCTCGGCTGCATCGGCACGGGCGGACAGGGCACCCACCACATCGGCCAATGGGCTAAGATGAACGACGTACGGATCGTCGCCGTTTGCGACGTCGATCAGGCTCGCTTGGCGAACGCTGCGAAGGTGGCAGGCTCGTCACCGGACATGACCAAGGATTTTCGAGAAGTCCTCGGCCGAAAGGACATTGACGCAGTCTGCATTGCGACGCCCGATCATTGGCACACACCGCTTGCGATCCGTGCCTGCCAAGCAGGCAAACACATCTACGTCGAGAAACCAATCAGCCATAACGTCCGCGAGGGACGGGCGATCGCCGATGCCGCTCGCAAGGCCGGAGTCGTTGTACTTCACGGGACCCAGCAGCGATCCAGTTCTCACTGGGGCAACGCCGTCAGACGGATCAAGGACGGAGAAATCGGCAAGGTCAACATGGTCCATGCCTGGAACGCCTGGGCCACAGAGCAGATGTTTGGAAACATAGGCCGACCGGATGATGCGGCCGACCCGCCGCCCGGCGTCGATTACGACATGTGGCTCGGACCGGCGCCGAAGCGGAAGTTCAATCCGGCGCATTTCCATGGGACTTTCTATTTCTTCTGGGATTATGCCGGCGGCATGATCAGTGATTGGGCCGTGCACCTTTTCGACATCGTCATGTGGGCGATGGGCTACGGCTTCAAATCGGTTTCCACGATCGGCGGTAAGTTTGTCCACGATGACATGCGCGAGACCCCGGACACGGCCAGCGCAGTCTTTGAGTGCTCCGGCTACAACCTCTACTACTCCATGCGCCACGGCAATAGTTGGAAACCCCACGGCAAACTGGACCATGGCATCGAGTTCTTCGGCACCGAGGGGACACTTCAGATCGACCGAATGGGCTTTCAGATCTACGACGAGCAGAATAGCGCCCAGCGCAAACCCCGTTACAGCGAGGAAGACAAGGTTGATGATTCCTTCGAACACAAGCGCCATTTCCTCGATTGCATCCGGAGTAAGGCCACCAAGCCCCGATGCGACGCCGAAGAGGGCCACAAGGCCTGCATCTATGGCCACCTGGCCAACATTGCTTACCGCGTCGGCCGGCGGATCGAATGGGATGCGGCCAAGGAAACGATTCTGAGCGACCCCGAGGCCGAAAAGCTCCTCGCCCGCACGTATCGGGAACCGTGGACGCTCTAAGGGCGTTGGCCACTGTTCTTGTCACCACTGGCAACCGTTGTTAGCCTTTACAAACGATAGGGGGGTGGTCTGGAGGCGAGTTGACCATGGACCCGTCAGAGGTGGCTTCATCGGCCGCGATCGAACACCTGAGGTGGTCTTTGACCGACCAGGTGGGGCCGATTACGTTTGGCCGCCTGATCGAGCGCTTCGGCTCCGCACAGGCGGCTTTGGGTGCGGGAGTTCGCCAATTGGAGAGCATTGAAGGCATCGGCCCGGCGACCGCGGAGGCCATCGCCCGGTCTCGCGATCGGGCCGACGTTGCCTGCGAGGTGGCTCTGGCTGCCCGGCACGGTGTACGAATCATCTGCCGCGATGACGAGGAGTTCCCCGCCCCGTTGCGCCACATTCCCGACCCGCCGATTTGCCTCTATGTCCGCGGCAGGCTGGAACCCACTGATGCATTGGCCATCGCGGTGGTCGGGTCACGTCGCAGCACACTCTACGGCCGCGAGCAGGCTTATCGCTTTGGCTACCAGCTTGCCCAGCGAGGCATGACGATCGTCTCCGGGTTGGCCCGCGGGATAGACGGCGAGTCGCACAAGGGCGCCCTGGCCGCCGGCGGACGTACACTAGCCGTTCTGGGGAATGGGTTGGCCAGCGTCTACCCGCCCGAGCATCGCGAACTGGCCGACCGCGTGGCCGCCGACGGGGCGCTGATCAGCGAGCTGCCCATGACCACGCCGCCGGATACCGGCAACTTCTTGCCCCGAAACCGCTTGATTGCCGGTTTGTCGCTGGGTGTGCTGGTCGTCGAAGCAGCCCGTCGTAGTGGGGCTCTTTCCACGGCCGCCCGGGCCAGCGAGTACAACCGCGAGGTCTTCGCGGTTCCCGGCCGCGTGGATTCGGATTACTCGGTCGGCACCAACGCCTTGATTCGCGACCAGCACGCCAAACTGGTCACTTGTGCCGATGACATCCTGGATGAACTGGGTGAGGTCGGCCAGACCCTGCGCGGGACCGACGAGGAAACCGAGGCCGAGGGAGAGCCGAATCTGTTCCACGTTCAACCGACGCTCAGCGGCGACGAACAGGCCGTTTGTGCCAAGCTCGACCACGAGCCGCGATCAGTTGACCAGCTTGCGGCTGCCGCAGGGTTGCCGGAGTCACGGGTAGCGTCCACCCTGATCATGCTGCAGCTCAAAGGACTGGCCCGGCAGCTTCCAGGAAACCTCTTCGTGCGTCCGGGGAAAAGATGAGCTAGGTGACGGACCGCGCGGCCGGCCGGCTGGACGCCTGGGAATCCTGAGCTCCAACGGTTTCCAACGTTCCAACGCGCCTAAAGGACGCCTGCCCGGTACAATCCCATGGCAGTCTTAGGAGCAGGCTCATAGGATTCGCGGATATGATGATGCTCACAACTTGTCGGCGATTGTTGCAGGTCTGGTTGATCGTCTCTTTGATGGTTTCGATCGGATGGAGTGCGGTGCCGACCACTTGGCCGGGTGATTCCGTCACCGGACCCTATCACAGCCGGTTGTTTTCCAGGCCCGCGACACACCCTGCCGGCTTACCTGCCTGGCTCCTCGCCAGCAGACCGACGACGGCCTCGGCCCCTGCCAGCAGGCCCGCGGTCAAACGAGCCATTCCCTCCGGTCCCAACTTCATTCTGATCACTGTCGGCAACCAATCGGCCGGCATGACCGGTTTTGAGGGCCACCCGCAGATCAAAACGCCCAATCTCGACCGGCTTGCTGGTGACGGGCTGTGTTTCCAGCGATGTTATACGCCGACGCCGATGAGCGCCGCCAGCATGGCGAGCATTCTCACTGGCCGGTACCCGCACTCGCACGGCGTGGTCACCGACAAGTCTGCTCTCGCATCGAGCAGCGATACATTCACAGCCCAGCTCCAGGCTGCCGGCTACAGATGCGGCATCGTGGGAAAGTGGAACCTGCCCGGGACGACGGCCAAGGCCCCCGGTTTCGGCCTGACGGACTTCGTTGCCACGCAGGACGTGGATGCCGAGGGTCACGGATGGAAGTGGGAACAGTGCCCTGTCTGGGTGCAAGGTGAGAAGAAGACGGCCGACAAGTTCCTGACCGACTGGGAGGCGGATCGAGCGATCGAGTTCATCGAAACGCACAAGGAGCAGCCGTTCTTCCTCTGGTTGTCATTCCGCACGAACGAAGAGCCGTTGACCCGACCCCCCGGAACAGAAAATGAGTATCCGCCCGATGCGATGAATCTGCCGGATCCGAAGACCAAGACACGCAGTGATCAGCCCCCATCGCTGCAGAATGTCGCCGCGACCAAACCCAAGAATGATCGGGAACTCCGCGAGGCAAAATCAAAATATGCCGCCATGGTCTCGCGAATGGACGAGAACATCGGCCGATTAGCGGCTCGTCTGGATGAGTTGCATCTCCGCGAAAAGACAGTGGTGATCATCACCAGCGACGGGGGTTTTGCCCTTGGCGAGCACGGCCTCTATGGTCGCGGGCCGTTCATCTACGACGTCATGGTCCGTTGCCCGCTGGTTGTGCGCTATCCGAAGCTGGTTCCCGGCGGGGGCCGGTGTGCCCGCACCGTGAGCCTGGTGGACCTGGCCCCGACGATCTGCGAACTGGCCGGCTTGCCGCGCTCGCCCATGATGCACGGGCACTCGCTTGTTGCGCTGCTGAGGAATCCCGAGTCGAATGCCCTGCCCGACGAACGTTTCATCGAGTATGATGCTCAGGATTCCGGCCGGTCGATCCTGATCCGCGGGCTGGTCACCAGCCAGTACAAGTATGCCCGCTACCTGCGTCAGGACAACAACTACGACGTTCTCTACCACCTGACCCACGACGCGGAGGAGATGAACAACGTGGCCAAGAAACCGGATTTGGCGCGGCACTATGCCGGCGTAGTGAAGGTCCTGCAAAACCGTGTGGAGCATTTTCGCAAGGTTACTCGGGACCAAGCCAGGTGAGCACATGAGCAGCCGGACTTCGCAGACGTTGCGGGCGTTTTATGACGCGATGTACAACGCCCTCGGGCCACAACACTGGTGGCCCGCGCAGACGCCCACCGAAGTGATCATCGGGGCGATCCTCACCCAGAACACCGCCTGGCGCAACGTCGAGCGGGCGATCGATAACCTGAAGCGAGCCAAGGCCCTCGACTGGAAGCGCCTGCACGAGCTGTCCCTTGAAGAGCTGGCCGAGCTGATCCGGCCGGCCGGGACGTTCAACGTCAAGGCCCGGCGGCTCAAAAGCTTCATCCAATGGTTCCACGACCGGTTCGACCTGGATCTCGACCGCATGTTCGAGATGTCCGTGTCGTCGCTTCGCGAGGGACTGCTTGAAATCCCAGGCATCGGCCGCGAGACGGCTGACGCGATTCTGTTGTACGCCGGACAGAAGCCGAGCTTTGTCGTCGACGCCTACACCGCGCGGATCCTCTATCGGCACCACCTGATCGACCGGTCGGCGGACTATGACGAGATCAAGGAACTGTTCGAGTCCAATTTGCCCGATGACGTGAAGCTGTTCAACGAGTACCATGCACTGTTGGTCGACGTCGGTAAGAAGCACTGCCGTCCAAGAGCCCGCTGCGAAGGCTGCCCGCTAAGGCGGTTCGAGCACGATGCGGAGCGCGAGGACTGAGGTAGGGCACGGTTGGAGACGCCGTAGGCGGCGGAGACCTGCCGCCTCGAAGCTTGAGTAGAAACGCAGAGGCAATCATAGTGTGGGACCGGCATTCTGCAGGTCAATAGCGGGCTGGGAACGCGTCCCGCACTGCAAAGGACTCTGCGTCACTCAGCGGCAGGTCTCGGTCACTGCGGCGACCTCGACGCCGCCCCACGTGCCGCTTTCTGCTTCGCACGAGGGATGACAGTCATAGGAGCCATTCCATGCCTCAGGCCATCCGAATCACGATCGGAGAGATGGTCTTCGATGCCGAACTTAACGACTCCGGCACGGCCGCGAGAATTCTCGACGCCCTGCCGATCGACGGCGAGGTGAATCGCTGGGGCGATGAGATCTATTTCACTATTCCAGTCGAGGGTGACAGGAGCGACTCGATGCGAACCGAGATGAGCGTCGGCGAGCTGGCCTACTGGCCGCCGGGTGCGGCTTTCTGCATTTTCTGGGGCCCTACGCCGGCCTCCAAGGGCGACGAACCCCGAGCGGCCAGCAATGTGGTGCCGATCGGCCGCGTCATCGGCGATCTCAGCGAATTGTCCACATCCCGCGACGGTGAGCCGGTGAGGATCGAGCGCGCCTGATCTTTCCCCCTGCCAAGGGGGGACTGAACGGAACGCGGCGAATGACCAGTGCCGAAAGCCCAGTGAGCAGTAAATGCCGAAGTCCGAATGGCGAAGATCTGGCGCGGCGGGACAAAGGAATGAGGAAATCCACCAGAGAGTTCGCGGCAGGTCTGCGCCGCCTTTGGCGGCTTCGACCGTGCCCTACTGAACCCTGAACCCTGCCTACACGGCCACCACTTCCGGTGGGGTCGGCTGGCCGGCGCACTCGGCGAGGTAGGCGCTCAGATCCTCGAGTTCGCGGCGAATGTGCTGGGCGACTGAAGCCTGAACCTCCGGTTGAAGCTCGCGCACGCCATCGGGCAGGGAGAGTTCGTAACGGAGCATCACGCGATAGGTTTGCGGCGACGGGCGGATCAGGGCGTGCACCACGACCGGCCACTGGTTGAACTGCCCCTTGACCAGCGCCACCGGCTGCCACCGGCCGAGACCCAGCAACGTTTTTCTCCATGCCCCACGGCGAAATCGCAGCTTGTAGGCTTCGCGATGCTCACAGGTGTAGTCGCCGGCCGGGCAGGTGCAGAAAAACGCCTCCACCACGCCCACGAGCTTGTCGTAGGGCGACAGATCGATGCGGTATTCCCAAGTGTAGGTCTTGTGCATGGCCAGATCGCCCCTTCATCCTAGCAGACCGCACAGTATAGCGAGAACGATAACGGAGGTGGACTACGGCGAGGAAAGAAAGCAAAGAAGCAGCAGCTCGTGCCCAAACGGGTGTCGAGGCGGCTTGATTTTGGGCCCGTCCGGCGTATAAGCGGTATCGCGGAAGAGGTCGGGACCGAAGAACCGCACCCAAAGAGGCCCACGTCATGAAAGCAGCTCGTCTGACCGGACCGAACCAGATCGAGTATCTGGACGTTCCCCAACCCGTCTGTGCCGACGATGAAGTCCTGGTGCAGGTCAAATGTGTCGGCGTCTGCGGCACCGACGCGGAGATGTACCGCGGTACCATGGCCTATTTCAAGATGGGCTGGACGCAGTATCCCATCACCCTCGGCCACGAGTGGTCCGGCGTCGTGGTCGAGCGCGGGCGGAAGGTGACCGAGTTCTCAGTAGGCGACCGGGTCACCGGCGACGTCACGATCGGCTGTCACCGCTGCGAAAACTGCCTTCGCGGGTCGTACAACCTGTGTCTTTCCAAAATCGAAGTCGGTCTGTGCCGCGGTAAGGATGGAGCTTACGCCGAGTATCTCACCATGCCGGCCCGCCACACGTTCCGAGTGCCCGATACGGTCAGCTTCGAGGAGGCGGCCATGACCGAGCCGGCCGCGACCGTGGTCAAGGCCATCCGCAAGGCTCCGTTCGAGCCCGGGGCCGTCTGTGTCATCCTCGGTGATGGGCCTATCGGCTTGCTTGGGCTTCAGGCGGCCGAGGCCTGCGGTGCGGGCAAGCTTGTCCTGACAGGTACCGTCGACGCCAAGCTGCAACTCGGTCATGAACTTGGGGCCGACGTTGTTGTAAACGTGCGCCGGCAGGATTTGCAGGAAGTCATCGAGGACCTCACCGGCGGCGTCGGCGCGGATTACGTCATGGAGGCCTCCGGAAGCGTAGAGGCCATGCAGCAGGCGGTGGCCATTGCCCGCATGGGCGGCATTGTCAGTGTCGTGGGCCTGCCTGAGATACCGGTGCCGGAGTTTGACATGGGCAACGTCGCGGTTCGCGATTTGAACATCATTACGTCTGTGGCCTCGCCGAACGTGTTCCCGCAGACTTTGCGGCTCATGGCCAAGAGCAAGATCCGGACCCGGCCATTGATCTCGCACGAACTGCCGCTGTCCGAGACCGTCAAGGCCTTCGATCTCCAGATCAATCACCCGGCCGAACGACTGAAGATCATGTTGCACCCTTGAGCGAGAGGTACCATGTTCAAGGTCAGAATCACGGACTATCTGACGCCGCCGGTCAGGATCGAGGAAAACGCGCTGGCCAGCCTGGCGACGGTTGAGTGCCTGATGTCGTTGGGACCTGACGACCTCATCGGTCGCGTCGAAGACTCCGACGGCCTTATTGTGTATCATCAGACCTCGATTCCCCGCCGAGTGATCGACGTTCTCGATCGGTGCAAGGTGATCGTCCGAGGCGGGGTCGGCTTTGACTCCGTGGATCTCGAGGCCGCCGGCAGGAAGGGCATTATCGTCTGCAACGTGCCGGACTACGGGGTGGACGAGGTGGCCGATCACGCTATTGCCTTGATGATGGCGTGCAATCGGGGATTGGTGCTTGCAGATCGTCGTCTTCGGTCGCGGTTGGAGCCTTGGGACTACCGCTCAGCCGAGCCGGTCTTCCGGTTGAGCGAGGCGACGCTTGGCATCGTTGGTCTAGGGCGGATCGGCACGGCCACCGCTTTGCGTGCCAAGGCGCTGAAAATGCGAGTTCTGGCCTGTGACCCGTACTTGCGGCCGGGGATCGAAAAGGCCGTCGGCGTCGAAAGGGTCGATCTGGATACGTTGCTCGCCACGAGCGATATCGTTTCTCTGCACGTGCCGCTGACCCGCGAAACGTACCACATGATCAATGCGACCACTTTGGGAAGAATGAAACCCGGCGCTTTTGTGATCAACACTGCTCGCGGCGACGTGGTCAACGTGGACGATCTGGCCGATGCCCTGGAGTCCCGGCGCATCGGGGGAGCCGGCATCGATGTCCTGCCTGCCGAACCGCCCCCGGCAAATCTGCGGCTCATCAAACTGTGGCGGCGAACCGAGGAGCCGTTCGTCAATCTCATCATCACGGCGCATTGCGCCTTCTATTCTGAATCCGCCTTTGTCGAGGTGCGCACCAAGGCCGCTCAGGAAGTCGCCCGCGTGCTCCGTGGAGAAAAACCGCTCAACTGCGTCAATTCAGAGTATCTTATGAGATGAACACCTGACACGGTTCGACCCGTAACTTACGTTGCGAGCCGTTGACGGGGTTCCGGTGCAGTGCTACAATCTCATAAGCCGTAATACCGCCATTCTGAAGACGGCGCGCGGCGGAGACACGCCGGCATGCTGGCAATGCACATGGCCAACGAGTTGCTGACGCCCATGGTTGCGTGGGCTTTCATCGTCGTCGCGGCGGCCGTGCTGGTGTACTCCTCTTGGCGCACCGGCCGGACGTTTGATCCGGCCAAGGTGCCGCTGATGGGCGTGATGGGGGCCTTCGTCTTCGCCGCCCAGATGATCAACTTTCCCATCCTGCCGGGCACCAGCGGGCATTTCAGCGGTGGGGTGCTGCTGGCCATTCTGCTCGGCCCACACGCGGCCACGCTGGTGATGGCTTCCATCCTGATCGTGCAGTGTCTGATTTTCCAGGATGGCGGCCTGCTGGCCCTTGGCGCGAACATCTTCAACATGGGCGTGTTGCCCTGCTATTTGGGATATGCGTTGTTCGCCCTGATTGCGGGGGCGAGGCCCGGCGCTAGACCCTGATCAAGCATACTCCGGCGAGGTTTTCTCGCTTTGTTCGTAAAAAA
>DAOOIV010000048.1 GCA_035384605.1 Phycisphaerae bacterium | reverse complement strand
CTCCCCCGCCAGAATCGCCGCCAATCGCGCCAACGCCCGCAAATCCACCGGCCCCAGGACCCCCGAAGGCAAGGCCCGCTCCAGCCGCAACGCCCTTAAGCACGGCCTCCTCGCCCGCCACGCCATCATCCGCGACGACCCGGCCGAGGATCGCGACGCCTTCGATGAACTCCTCAATCAGCTTACCGCCGAATATCAACCCGTCGGCCCGACCCAGCGCCTCCTCGTCGAGCGGATCGCCGTCTGCTACTGGCGCCTCCGCCGGGCCCTGCGATACGAAGCCGACTGCGTCCACAACGACCGCGTCGTAGGCCGTGGCTGCGGCCCCCACGAAGGCCTCATCTACACCAAATACGACGCCGCCGGCTCACGCGGCGTCCTCCCCGTCGGCCCCGACTTCGACCGCCTCATCCGTTACGAAACCATGATCGACCGACAGCTCAACAGACTCATGGCCCACCTCGACCACCTCCGCAACCACCCGTCAACCGACGGCCTCGAATCCCCCAACCCGCAGCCCCCAACTCCCACCCCCCATCCCTCAGCCCCCTCTCAAATCTCAAATCCCCCCAAGCCCACTGTCACACCCCCCGCGCCGAACGAACCCACCCCCTCCCTCGCTCCAACCCCCAACCCGCCGACTCCCAATCGGCAGCCCCCAACCCCCGCCCCGCAACCCTCAGCCCCCTCTCAAATCTCAAATCCCCCAAACCCCGCTCCCTGCGTCCAGAAAGCTTCTCATTCCCACCCTTTCAACGTGCAGGCTTCGGATTTCATCGGTCATTCCGATTACGGCTCCTCGTCGGTTGCGTCTGGAAGGCAAGGGCGGTACAATTCGTCTTACCGCGGCGGGCGAAAGGATGGTCCCTCGCGTCCGGTATCGATTTCGGGCTGCAATGTTGCTCGGTGAGGTGGAACAATGGCAGCGTGCTTGCCGCAAAAACCGAACATACGCACCCGACGGCGGGGTACGGATCAGCATTCCGCCGGTTCACCCGCGTCGACCGCCGGCTTCACGTTGATCGAAGTCCTGGTTGTCGTCGCGATCATCGCCTTGCTCATTGCCATCCTTCTGCCTTCTCTGTCCCTCGCGCGGGAACAAGCCCGGCGAGTCGTATGTCTGGTCAACATGTCGAACTTGCCGAAGGCTGCTCTCTCCTTCTCGATGGAACATAAGGGGTACCTGCAACTGATCGGCCGCGAGGATGAATGGACGGTCATCGACAGCGGCTTAACAAAGTATGCCTACCAGGCAGGCTGTTTCGGGCAAACAACCGCCCAACTGAAGGCCTGGCCCGTTGCTTACGCGCCTCAACTCAGCATGCCGTCGCTCAAGCGAAATGAGCAATACTTCGACACCGCCCTCAAATCCGAGCCGGCTTACTACTTTGAGAAGTTCGGCCGACGCGACATCTTCATCTGCCCCTCGGATAAGGTGCTGGTCAACAACGTCTGGTCGCCGTTTGACATGTTCGGCGTCATCTCGTACGCCGCAAACGAGGACGTCATGGGAGTGACCAACCCCCATGACGGCGAGGGGAAACCGTGGAACAACGGCGTTCGCGAAGGCGGACGGCGACTGGAGGGCCGCATGGACAAAGTCATACGCCCAAGTGAGGTAGTGCTTTTCTGCGACGGCGGCAACGAAGATGTCAGCGGCGAACCGGCACTCCTCATCACCAATGGCAACATCAATGGGCCATATATCGAGAACTATGAGAGAGAATGGGGCCGCCTGCCTCACTTCCGCCACAGCAAGAAAGGCGGGTTGGCCTGTGCCTTTGCGGATGGATCGGGGCAGTATCTCAAGCCCCTGGAATGGACCACCATCAGCGGCAAAATGTACGTCAAACGATACGGCCCCAGAGCTCGGGTATCCCCTTACGAGGTGGGACAGCTCAAGACCGTGCAACCCTGAAAACGGACGCTGGTCCCTTGAGAACCCCCGGTTCCGGCGGGGTGCTGCGCGACGATCGAGGTCCCCGTCAGCCAATTCTCCTGGTATGCCGGTCGAACATCGCTCCCAGAATGCGTGCGAGAACCGACGGAGTCCGTACGAAAGGGTCTTGGTCGCCGTGGCGGCCAAGACCCTCCCGGATTCTTTGCTTCTTGCGTTGTTCCTGCCCGTCATCCGTGCCGACGCCGGCGTTTGAGCACGAGAGGCAACGGCCCCCCCAGCAGAGCCAGCATCGCCGGTTCGGGCGTATGGTCGACGAGGAGCGTGAGCTTCACGCCGTCATTGTAGTAGTGGCAGTCCGGATCGAAACCCAGGCCGAACGTGCCGTCGGCAACATAGCTGTTCAGAACGACCAGATCTTGCGCCGAGAAGTCGTATGACCAGTCCACCGCAGGCTGGCTGTTTGATGTCCGGGTGTCGGTGAAAGTCGTCAGGAGGACGCCTTGACCCTCAAACCAGTCGCCCGGCCGATTGTCGTACTGCCGGGTCACGCCCGTCGGGACAATATCCAGCAGATGGATGTAGAGGATATTGGGTTCCACGGTCCAGTTCTTCAGGTTCTCGATCTCGAGCTTGGCCGACACGACCACGGTGTCGTCCGGAGGGGACCAGTCGAGACCCCACCTGTACGCATAAGCATGGTCCAGGTCGTAAAGGTCGACCGGCGTCGGCTGAAACTCATACGAGAGCAGGGCGGCCTGAGCGGCACCCGCAAAGGTCAGGATGCAAACACACGTGTGGAGTAGTCCAGTTCTCATTTCTTCTCTCCCCTGTGCAAACGGCGAAAATCGCAGAATGCTATGCTCGCACCTCGCAGCAAGTCAAAGCCCGTTCACAAGATTTCTGGTTATCAGACGACGACCATACGGCCAGACAGCGCTTTATCGGCCATCCCGAACAATTGTGCCCCGCCTCACACGGCGCACTGCGCGTCATGAAGAATCCCGGACAAACAGTGGCGGGTGCCTTGCCGCCATCCGGGAAACGAACTTCCGCAAACCGGCAGGATGCTCGGCAACCATTTGATTGCCCAGGGACCACCCCATAGAATCGCGGCCATGATCGCGAGTGTTCAAGCGACGGCATCGGCATGTCCGCAGCCGGTTGTATACGTGCCCGGTTGGACGCTCGCACCTCACGACGCTACCTCAAATGCGATGTTGTCAGTCGTTACATCCGCTCGACCCAGTGTCTCCCGGCGGTTCCTCTCCTCGCCATACGACGGGCGAGGATGCCATCTGAGAGGGCTGCGATGAAACGGGATCTGCCGCGAAGCATCGGCTTCTGGGGCGGCTCCGGGATCATGGTCGGGATCATGATCGGCAGCGGGATCTTCCGCACCCCGGCCTCGATCGCCGCTGAGATGGGCGACGCGCGGCTGATCCTGCTGCTGTGGGCGGTCGGCGGGACGCTGTCCCTGGCCGGGGCCCTTACCTTCGCTGAACTCGGCACCATGTTCCCGCGATCGGGAGGCATCTATGCGTACATTTACGAGGGCCTCGGCGGGACCGTGGCCTTTGTTTTCGGCTGGACCTACATGCTGCTCGGCAAGCCGCTGGCGGCGTCGGCCATCACCATGGTCTGCGCCGAGCACTTCAATAAGCTTCTCGGCCTGAACTGGAACGTGCCTGCCATGACTTGCCTGGTGCTCATCGTGCTCACCGCCATCAACACGGTGCGCGTTCAACTCGGCGCCGGGTTGGCCATCTTCCTCACCAGCCTGAAAGCCCTGGCTCTTGCGGCGATCATCGTGCTCGGTCTGCTTCTGACCGGAGGTTCCAGCGAGAATCTTGCGGCCGTCGATTCGCCCAAGCCGTTTCTGGCCGCCCTCGCCCCGGTGCTGGCCGCAGTGCTGTGGACCTACGATGGATGGGCCGACGTCACCTCGGTCGCCGGCGAGGTCCGCGAGCCCGGCCGCATGCTGCCTCGCATTCTCCTTGTTGGAACCGCCGTCACCGCGGTTCTTTTTGTGGCGGTCAATGCCACGTACATCTATGTGCTGCCGCTGTCCGAGATGCGCGGTGTGCCTTGGGTGGTCCCACTGGTTATGGAGCGCCTGTGCGGCCCCGTCGGCGGAACGCTCGCCACAATTCTGGTGATGATCTCGACTCTTGGGGCATCGCACGGCTCGATCATCACCGGTGCCCGGGTTACTTTCGCCCAGGCCCGTGACGGCTTGCTGTTTCGCGTCCTCGGACGCATTCATCCAAAATACCAGACGCCTTATGTCTCTCTCTGGTGCCAGGCCATCCTTGCCTGCGTGGCCGTCTGTTTCCTTAAGCAGTTTGAGCGTCTGACCGGCGGCTTTGTCTTTACCATGTGGATCTTCTACGCCGGGGCGGCCGTATCCTTGATCGTATTGCGCATCCGACGCCCGGACCTCTCCCGCCCGTGCCGCTGCTGGGGATATCCAATTCTGCCGGTGCTCTTCATTGCGGCCTCCGCATTGATGACCGTGCTGGCCATCAAGGCCTCTCCCAAGGAGACTCTGTTCTGGCTCGCTGTTCTTGTGGTTGGCACGCCGGCCTACTACCTGTGGCGGTGGTTGGTGCCGATCGAGCAATGCGAGTCCGTCGGGATGTGTCCGGGCTGCGGGTGCAACCTCTATGGCCTGCGAGACCAGCGATGTCCTGAGTGTGGCCGCCCATTCACATTTGAGGACATCCGCTCGACGCCTCAGTCACTCGGGTTCATGGTTGCCGAGCCCCAAGTCGAGGAATCGTCGGAACCCGAGAAACCGACCGGCGAACGTCACTAGCCGAATCCATGCTTGCCTGTCTCACCGAATTGGCCGCCTTGCGATGTCGTTCTAACCATGGCTTGGCTGCCGGCGCCATCGCCGGAGTTGCTCGCCGTAGTCTTTCAACGGCGGCTCGCCGTGACGCGATACGTAGTCCGCGTCGATGTACACGGCGAAGGTCGTGACGTGACGGATGCCGCGCCGGCCGTAGGTATCGAGGTCGGCCGTCAGGACCTTCGGATCGAACGGGACCTTCACGGCCGGCTTCTTCCACTTTGAGAACAGCGAGACATCGAGCCAGTACTCCAACGCCTGTGCGTTTGCCCGCCCGAAGACGTCCAGGTTAGCGTCGAGCATTTCGAACTGTTGCCGGGTCTTCAAGTCGTCAGCCCGCTCGAAGGGCACGTCATATCGCCGATGGATCGGTGCGTACTCCAGGAAAACGCCTGACTTCGGCTTGATCTGCTTCGGCGGCGGCAGCGTGTTATCGTAGGCCAGGTACGCTACCTGCGCCTTCGCATCGACCTTGCGGATGGCGTCGAGGATCCGGTTCGCAACGAGCAGCGACTGGTCGCTGTCGCTCAGCCCGGCACACTGCCGGCAGCGGCACCAGGGGCACCCATCATCCCCCCAGTAGAAGTACCGGCCGGTGGTCGGGCGGAGCGTCTTGCCCAGATCGACGGCGTTCTCGGCCACCGTCTGCATCGCCCGCTCCGAGTGGACGCACAAGTTCCATTCACGAACCCGCGACCCCTTGTCGTCCATCCGGAAAAGCTCGGGGGCCTTGTCGAAAAGCTCTCGCGGCAGCAGGTCCTGCATGGCATGCAACTCATACTCGACACCCAGGCCAAGCCGCCGGCAGGTTTCGAGAAACTTCTGTCCCCCGTCCGATTGAATGTACCTGGCGAGCAGCCTTGGCGATTTCGGTGCGTGCAGCCCAATGGTGGTCAGGCCGGCGGCCGCGGCCCGCTCGGGCCAGTCGGCCAGCGTCAGGTCCTCTTCCGTGATCACCACACCGCGCGTGAGGAAGAAAGGTTCATCCCCACTTCCTGTGGCGGTGGCCGCGAGTGCCATCCTGTCCAGTGCCAGCCCGCAGGCCGCCGATTCAAGAAACCGCCGCCGTGTGAGTCCTGTCCATTGGTGCATGCTCATGGCACAAGCCTACCGCCTCATCACCATCAACGCCACCTCCCCGTCGGCGTCACCTGCTGCAGATGATCGAGCATCGCGCCTGGTTCGACCATCACTCTTGCGACTTTATCATATAGCTTTCATGCACCGCCGCATCGCCTTGCTGAGCATCCAGTGTCTCAAACATGATCATCTGCTTTGACTCCCGTTCGACTGTCCTGATGCGCTTCGACACCTGAGTCGTCTTTGCTTTGTCCGTCGAGGCGGTGAGAAACTCCTCTACGACCTTGATCGACGGCGGTGAAACGTCTTTCTTCTTCTCGTCCCGCCGGGCGATCGCCTCGGTGGCCCCGGCCTCCAACAGCTTGGGCCATAGCTTCTTGAACAGCTTCGGCGAGGCGTATGTGTCCGCACTCTCCAGACCGCCGTTAATGGCAATCACCACACCGATCACGTCTTCCCTGCCCGCGAGCGCCTCGGACAGCTTGTCCGTGTACTCCGCCGTCTGCTTGCGAAGCTCCTTGTTCTCCAGCGACAGTTGCAGGCTGGTATCCGACGCCTGGCTCGCCACCGGCGTCCCCACATTCATGGAAAGCTTCTTCTGCGTCTCTGCCACGCCGGCCCAAACCTGCTGTTGGTCGCCCTTCCGTCGCACGGTCGCCTTCAGGGCGTTCGAGGGTACCACGTTGTACGAACTCGAGAAGAGCACGGCCGTTTCATTTCCCCGCTGTTCCCACCGTCCCTGCTCCACGCAGAAGACCCTGAGCTTGACCTTCCCCGATTTCGCCCCCACGATCAGATCGTCCCCGCACACACGGTCCTGCTTGCCGCCCTTGATGATGTCACCGGCCTGCACGAAGACCTCCTGGTCCTTGGAAAGGTTCTCGATAGTCAATTCGTTCACGTCGGAAGTCTCGAGGATCCTGGCCTTCTTCTGTTCAAGCGCCTCCGCCAGCGTCAGCAGATCTCGCCCCTTGAGCCGGTCCTCTCCATGCACGAAGTACACCGCCAAGTTGTCGTGGGCGAACGGCCCACTGATCTCGATCGGCCGCTCCGGCCTTTCGCCTGCCGGCTTCTGCTCCGTCGTTGTCTGTTCCGAGACCGCCCGCCTTGCGGGTTTGGTTTCTTGGGCGAGGGCCAACCCGAGGAGCACTCCGAAACCGATCACCCCGGACACACATAAAGGTGTTGAGCGCGAACACATGGCGAAATCTCCTGAATCGGCAACCCTTTGACTCTTGGACCCGACTTGTGGAACAACCGCGAGAACCGGCCCACCCGCAATGAATGACTGGCAAGGTCTCTGTGCAATTATACGCATGGACCGAGAACCGGTTCCGCAGAACCGGACAACCGACAAAAACAACCCATCCTCAGAATGGAGAACCCATCACCTATCTTCTGCGCCCCCATCCGTCATCCCTCACGACCCTCCTGCTATACCCTGATTGTGCCGACCAAGGCGGCGGTCGTGTGCCTGCCCGACCGGTGGCGAATAGGGCGGGGAAACACGTTTTCGAGCATTCCGAGACTTGTGTCGAGCCCGGACCGCTGGATTCCGGTTACTTGACAACTACCTAACCCCTTGCTAACCTACGCACCCCGATGTGAGCGCCGATGGGAACGTCGGACTCAAGATATTGCGGTCCCCGTCGATCGTGCTACCATAAGGCGCGGAGGACGCCATGGAGCTCGACCAAATCCATCATCTGGACTGCATCGAAGGCCTTGGCAAGCTGCCCGAGGGGTCTGTTGACCTGGCCTTTGCCGATCCCCCGTTCAACATCGGCTACGACTATGACGTCTACGACGACCGCCGCGCGAGCGACGAGTACATCGCCTGGTCGCGCAAGTGGATCGAGGGCGTCATCGGGGTGCTGAAGCCGAACGGGACCTTCTGGCTGGCGATCGGCGATGAGTATGCCGCCGACCTCAAGGTGCTGTGCACGCGCGAGCTGGGGCTGCATTGCCGCAGTTGGGTCATCTGGTTCTACACCTTCGGCGTGCACTGCAAGCAGAAGTTCACCCGCAGCCACGCCCATCTGTTCCACTTCGTCAAGGACCCCCGCAATTTCACCTTCAACTCTCTGGCTGTCCGCGTCCCCTCGGCTCGTGAGCTGGTCTACGGCGACAAACGAGCCGCACCCGACGGCCGGATGCCGGACGATACCTGGATGATCAGCCCGATCCTGCCGCCCGAAGTCCCGACCAAGGACGGCTTCGTCCTGCGCCCGCAAGACATCCCCGAGCGCTTCCCGCCGCACAGCGACACGTGGTACTTCTCGAGGGTGGCCGGCACATTCGGCGAACGCCGTGGCTGGCACGGGTGCCAGATGCCCGAGCAACTCCTCGGACGGATCATTCGGGCTTGCTCGCATGAAGGCGAGCTGGTGCTCGATCCTTTCGGCGGAAGCGGCACAACCCTAGCCGTCGCCAAGAAGCTGAATCGGCGGTTCATTGGCTTCGAGATCTCCGACAAATACGTCAAGAACATCAAGGAACGGCTGTCCTCGATCCAGCCGGGTGATCCGCTCGTCGGGCCGGAGAATCCTGTCTTGAGCGCTCCGCCCACCAAGGCAGGCCGCAAGCTCAACCGGTCAAAAGATCAAGCGACCAAACCGGTACCGAAAAGTCGCATCAGGACCGCGATGACACGGAAGGATTCCGAGACCGGTTGCGTGCAGGCGCCGCTGGGATTCCTCCCCACGCCCATTGCCAAGAGCAATTCGTCGGGCAACTCCGCCTCGAAGAGGCCTGCTTCGTCGCGGACTGCTCGTGCGGCGAAGTGTGCCGGTTGAGAGAAACCGGCCGAAGAAAAATCGTGACAAACGCGATACAAGCCTGGCCCACATGCAAGAATGCGTCCCGACATGACGGCCGGGGGCCGGATCGTTGCGCGTCTTCCGTGTGCACTGCGAGGGAACAGAACGTGAACCGAGTCAGGCAGTCAGTAGTTGTCCTGTCAGTTTCGCTTGCGGCTGGATGTGCGGCGGCTGGGCAGCGGGGCGTGACCGCGCCGGGTGCGAGCGTCGAAAGACTATCGAGGGAGTTTGAGTTTACCGAAGGGGCAACCTGTGACGCCGAAGGCAACGTCTATTTCACCGACCAGCCCAATGACCGCATCATGAGATGGAGTGTCGACGGCAGGCTTTCTGTGTTCATGAAGCCGAGCAATCGATCCAACGGCATGATGTTCGACACAAAGGGAAACCTCTATTCCTGCGCGGACGAGAAGAACGAACTCTGGATGATCACGCCGGACAAGAAAGTGACCGTGCTGGTGAAGGAGTACAAGGGCAAGCTGCTCAACGCGCCCAACGACGTGTGGCTGCGGCCCGATGGCGGTCTCTATTTCACCGACCCGTGGTACAAACGAGACTGGTGGAAGCGCGGGCCGCAGGAGCAGGAAGTGGAAGGCGTCTACTACCTCGCACCGCATCGCGAGGAGGACAAGCCCGGCGCGCCGCGGCAACTCACCCGCGTCATTGACGATCTCAAGACGCCCAATGGCATCACCGGCACCCCGGACGGCAAAACGCTCTTTGTCTCCGACCTGGGAGCCCAGCGTACGTACGTTTATGACATCCGCCCGGACGGATCACTGACGAACAAACGATTGTTCTGCCAAATGGGCTCGGACGGCATGACCATCGACAGCGAAGGCAACGTTTACCTGACCGGCAAGGGCGTGACCGTTTTCGACAAGGCCGGCAACCAAATCGACCACATCGACGTGCCGGAAGAATGGTCGGCCAACGTCTGCTTCGGCGGGAAGCACCGCAGGACGCTCTTCATTACGGCCGGCAAGGGACTCTACGCGGTGAAAATGCGCGTCAAGGGCGTGAACGACAAGGGCGGGAAGTAGATCAACCTCCCATTACCACAAAGACCTCATCACTCATGCCCTGGCGTGCGGCACGCAACACGAAAGACGTCGTCTTATGGGATCTCTTCCGATACGGCCGGCAAACACGCCATCCCCGGCACTCGGTTCTCGATCACCCGGCTCACCGGACGCCCAAGCAAGGACGACATTCTGCTGCCGAACGGGGGAACTGCTGATCTCGCCGGCCGCGCTCATTACCGCCCTTCGGCTGCCATGTCTCTGCGACCAGGACGACTCCTGATAACGTAGCTTGTCACCGTTCGATGAACGACGGTGTACCCCCCCTGGGTGTTCTCAAGGCAATGTGCCGTCACCTGGAACACACAACGGGAGTTGCTCAGCGACCCACGGAATCCCGGGACCCGTGGCACATGCCTCGAATGCCGCCAGATCGTCGGCATCGATGTCACCGTCGCTTGCGCCCAGCCCGCGATCCAGACACGCACACGCATCCGCGAGGCCGGGCGAGCCGCCGAGCGGCCCAGTAAAACAGGCCTGAAACGCAGCGAAATCGGCCTGGTCAACGTCACCGTCCACGTCGGCATCAGCAAAGGGTATGGGGCAGAAACCACCGCAGTTGAAGTTGTTTGCGCCGCACTGGACCCCATCGCCCAGGTATCTGCCTCCCAAGGCGTCGCACTCCGCACGCGTGACATGGCTGCACGTCCCGGTACCCAGACCGGTAGTCACGCAGCAGGCACCTTTGACGATGAAATCATCGAGGTGGGCAACGAAGCCGCGGGTGCTGCCATCGGCTGCCCAGGTGCCCATGCCGGCCAGGGTCTTGCCGTCGTCCGAAATCGCGTACACCCGCACCAGATGAGTCCACTCGCTGGTATCGACGCCGGCATCGGCCAGCATCGCTTCCAGCGACTGTGGCAACCCGTCAATGCCCCAGACCGTGGCGACTTCATAGGAAGGGTTCCCGCCGGCGGCACCGAAGAAGCTCCTGCCGGCAGTGATGCCGTTGTCCGCGATCGCGTAAGCGCAACTGCTGTTATTGCCCGTGTCGCCTCCCCCTGGCGGTGCCAGCGAGCCGAGGAAGGTCATCGACGCGTCGCCGCGCTTCCAACGGAAGGCCTGCATGGTGGTCCCGGGGCCGTTGTAGTTCTGAGCCTGCCCGCAGATCCACTGCACATCGAAATCGCTGGTAGCGGATTTCCCAAAGCTGGAGGAAATCCCGTGGCCGTCGGCACGGAAACCGCTGCTTCCCGGAACGTCGGTAAACGGATTTGCCGAACTCGACGACTCAAAGAACGCGGTACTCGGGGTTTTCATGCTCCTGCCCACGAGCACGGCATAGGAACTGATGGAATGTACTGCGTTGACGTTGGTACCGTCCCAACCGATGAAAGGATCGCCGCGCAAGAAGGCGTCCCGTCCGTAAGCACCATCTCTTATAGCTCCAGTGTACCATGCTCCCAAGGGTGGCCAGCCCGTGTCGTTGGGGACGGCGTTCCGCAGGTCGTTCCAACTGCCCCCGCACAGACTGGAGATCGACCAGCCGCCGGCGCTGGCGGTGTCGGCCCACACTCCACCGCCCGGATTGCTCTGGGGGGCCTTGTAATAGCGGTGGACAAGATTACCCTCGTGCAGCCCCGAGACGATGATGTTCCCGGCGTTCGAACCGATACCGACGGCCACGCCATGAGCTATGGTGGCCGCGCCGCTTGGGCAAGGCAGAGCCACCAGACCGTCCGACATCGACCAGATGATCGGGCCGTTGCCGGTGAAGCTGGACGCAGGATAGACCCACGTGCCATAACTGCATCCGACGGCGTAGACCCCGTCCGCGCTGAGGGCCCGGATCTCACTGTAGGGCTTGGCCGGATCGAGCACCCCCACAGGAATGAGCGAGGCGGCTTGAAGGGTTGAAGCGACGATCAGCGTCACGAAAGCGGCGATGTGTTTCATGTTCTCCTCCGGGGAATGAATGTTCGTCTCCTGGACGCACGAGTCTATCGTGCCCTGGATCGCACCCTCTACGTTTGTCGCGAACTCAACTGATTAGGAGTTCGCGCGCGACCTCCCACCCACTACTGGGCGTTGCGGATCATGGATGCTCAACCCATGATCCGCACGCCCGCTCAAGAGCCTGAGTGTGTTTCCGATACGGCCCGGCCTGCCTTTACCGTCTGCGTCGCAGCAGCGGCAGTGTCAGGGTCAGCAAGGCCAGCGTCGCCGGCTCGGGAATCACAGCCACGAAGCCTCGTGTGCTGCCGTCCGCCGCCCAGACGCCATACCCGGCAAGCACCTTGCCATCATCCGATGCTGCATACACCCGCGTCAGCGACGACCACATACTGGTATCGACGCCGGCCGCATCCAGGAGGGCTTTCACTGACTTCGGCGCACCGGTGGTGTCCCAAGTGCCGCTTGTATCCCAGACAGTCGCCACGTAGTAGCCAGGAATGGTACCCACGGCGCCGAAGTAACTGTGGCCCGCCGTCACGCCGTTGTCTGCGACCGTGTAAGCGCAGCTACTGTTGTTGCCGGTGTCACCTCCACCTGCCGGAGCCAGCGAGCCGAGGAAGGTCATCGACGCGTCGCCACGTTTCCAGCGGAAGGCCTGGAAGGTAGTACCGGGGCCGTTGTAATTCTGAACCTGTCCGCAGATCCATTGCACATCGAAATCACTCGTCGAGGATTTCCCGAAGCCGGAAGAAATACCGATGCCGTCGGCTCGGGAGCCGGTGCTTCCTGGAACCGTGCCGAATGACACCGCCGGTCCCTCGTAGAAAGCATTGCTGGGGCTTGCGTTATCCCTTCCAACGTTCACGCCATAGGCACTGACAGACCCGACGGACCTGACAGCGGTCCCGTCCCACCCGCTGCTGGGATCGCCGCGGTAGCGCGCATTCCGGCCGGTGTCGTTCCTCCTGCCGGCGGTGTACCATCGTCCGTCGCTGCCGGGCTGGATGCGCAGGTCATTGCTGGTACCCCCGCGCATGTTACCTGCACTACCGAGCTCCCCGGCGGTGGCGGTATCGATCCAGGCGCCCCCGGCCAGATTGGTTAACGGGGCCTTGTAGAAGCGGTGGGTGGTATTGTTTTCGTGCAGGCCCGAGATGATGATGTTGCCGGCATTCGAGCCAATGCCGACGGCTACCCCATGAGCCAGGCTGTTCTGGCCGCTCGGGTTGGGCAGGGCCACGAGCCCGTCCGAAGCTGACCAGACGATCGGAACCTGGATCCCACCAACCGCCTTGCTCGTGCCGACGGCATAACTCCCGTCCGCGCTGACCGCCTGCACCAGACTGTATGGGGCACTGGGATCCAGCACGCCGATGGATGTCAGCGACGCTCCCAAGACCGCCGTTGAGCCCATGGCCGTGAGTACCACGGCCACCACCAAGACTTTGACAACCTTCATTGCCTTTTCCTCCTCTCCGGGCCTGGGTGCCCGGCTAAGACAGAACTGAAACCATAGACTCTTTCACAGAAAATCATCACCCTGAGGTGTAAAAACACGTGAACAACGCCTCTCCTCTCGCCACACATCGCAATCAGGAGCCGGTTCGACTTATGACTTGACCTTTTGCCCGTTCCCTCCTTTCCGATGTCACCCGACACCAGACTCCGCCGCTTCTGATCCCCACAGCGTATGATCGCGCGTCGGGGCCGACGGATATGGCGCGAAGACCGAGCAACTGGGATTCCAACACCCTCAGTCTACCCAGTCGCAGTAGAGGTGTCAACTGTTTTTCGGTTTTTTCGGTCGACCGGGGTTGGCCACATAGGCAATCGGGCGGTCAGGCTCCCCTTGTCAGGCTCACCGGGAAGGCAAGGGCCCTTTGTCGCGGCCACAGGGAAGCTCTTTGGGGGTCACGGCGATGAGCGCGGCCCTTGAAGCCGGCCTATTCGTCGCGGCTTTAGTTTTCTGCCTCGCCTCAAACCTGTCCGAGGACTCCTCCCGTGCTCCAGATCACGCAGTCGCACTTTAGTGCGGATCAAGGCTTTGCAGCCGGCTTCTCCCGGAGCCGACGGTCATCAACGTCATACTTGTCGCCCCTGCGCCCGGTCCGCCTTGGGAGATGGCCATTGGTACGGTCGGCGAGGAAACGGTGCGCTCACAACCGGCCGCTTTTGTGCCAGGCCTTTGACCTTACGAATGCCAAACTCGCCAGGCACCGATCGGACCCGGGCGCCGACGGTTACGGTCAATCGTGAAACGCTCAAGGTTGGCTCTGTGAAGCGGTTTCGGGTTTCCCTTGGCGTGGTTGGCGTATTCGGCGGTTTGCGGTTCTTTTCCGTTATCGAACGAACATATCAGGCGATATGCCACGAATAGAAGGTCAGGACGCGATGACGATGATGTGTACGACCTTGGGACCGTGAACGCCTTCGACGAGAATCATCTCGATGTCCGCGGTCTTGCTGGGAGCCGAAATCAACGTCATGTTGGCCGGGATGTCATCCTTGGAGACACGGGCGGCAAAGTCGAGCAGGTCCGGTACGATCTGCTCGGCTCGGACAAGGGCGATGTGATGGGGGACGGCCAGACTGGCCAACCGCCGATGAGTCCCTCCGCTGTCGACGCACAGGGAGCCGGTCTCGGCGATCGCACAGCTCACACCAGTGATGCCAAAGTCGGCGTCGAAGGCGGCATCGCGGTCATTCACATCCATCAGGCGGACGCCCTTTCCCTTGAGCCCGTCGACAATGAGGGCGCGGGCGGGGATGTCCTCCTCCGGCAGGATGGCGCTGGCCCTCCCGGCGGCGGTGACGATTTCAACCACCTTGGCGGCGGCGGCCCGATCGTCGACCACCCGCTCAGGTCGCATGCCGACTTGTTGGGCTCGATCCATGAACAGCGTCACGAGATCGACGCCGGACGCAGTGACGCGGGCAACCTCAAGGTCCGAAGGCAATTCGACGGGGGCACCGCGATCCGTCAGCGATTCACGAATGCGAGCAAAGAATGCTTCCCGGGTCTGGCCTCGCATCATCGACCCTCCTCGGCGTCAAGTTGTTTCTGCAAGTCGGCCCAGCGGGCCCGGAACGGCTTCTTGGCCGGCAGCGGGAAATCGCGATGGTCGGTCCAACCCGAGCCGTCCATCGGCAGCCACTTGAGCCAGCCGTCCTTGGACAACAACCACATGAACATCCGCCCGAACTTCAGGCCGCATCGGTACAAGAACGCTGAACTCATACCGATCCGCCAGAACTTGAACCCGATCCGCCACGTCCATGGCATCCGGCCCTGTTCGACCAGTTCGTTGCGCATGTGCAGCAGATAAGTTGGAATGTCGATCCGGACGGGGCAGGCGTCAAGGCATGCCCCGCAAAGGCTCGAGGCCGTCGGCAGGTCAGGATACTCTTCGAGCGAGGCCAGCAGCGGGGTAATGAGCTTGCCAATCGGTCCAGGGTAAACGCTCTCGTACGCGTGGCCGCCGATCCGCCGGTAAACCGGACAGGCGTTCAGGCACGCTCCGCACCGGATGCAACGAAGTACCGATCGATACTCGCCGGCCAGGATGCGCGACCGACCACGGTCGAGAAGCACCAGGTGAAACTCTTCGGGGCCGTCGAAGTCCCCCGGCCGTTTCGGCCCGGTAATCAGGCTGGTGTAGCAGGTCAGCCGCTGGCCGGTGGCGCTCTTGCCCAGCAGCTTGAGGAAGATGCCGAGGTCTTTCATCCGCGGAACGACCTTCTCGATTCCCATCAGGCAAACCACAACCCGCGGGCGCGACGAGCAGAACCGCCCGTTGCCCTCGTTGGTCACAATGCAGATGGTGCCCGTCTCGGCCACCGCGAAGTTGGCCCCAATGATGCCCATGTCCGCGGCCTTGAACTTGGCGCGCAGTACCTTGCGGGCGGCAGCCGTCAGGGCCTCGGGGTCCACGGTGTATTCGATGCCCAGCTTGTCGCGGAATAGAGCGGCGATGTCCTCCTTGGTCTTGTGGATGACCGGTGTGACGATGTGGGAAGGTTTCTCGCCGGCTAGTTGGAGAATGTATTCGCCTAGATCCGTCTCGACGACCTCGATACCGGTCTTCTCGATCTCCTGGTTCAGCTCGATTTCCTCGCTGACCATCGATTTACTCTTGACGATCAGACTCGCACCGACATCGCGGGCGATACCGGTGATGATCTCATTGGCTTGCTGGCCGGTCTCGGCGAAATGGACTTGGCCGCCATGCTTGCGGACGTTCTCCACGAGTTGTTCAAGATAACGGTCGAGGTTCTGAAGCGTGTGGTCCTTGATTCGTGCGGCCAGCTCGCGGATGGCCATCGGCCGGCCGAGCTCAGGCATAATAGCCCGCCGCTTGTCGAAGTTGAGCCGCGTGGCCCGGTCAAAGGTCGCGCCGATCCTCACGTCGGCCAAGGCCGCCGCCGCAGCTTTCTTGAAATCCGGATGGAACTCATGCGATTGCGTTGTTTGGCCGCTCATCGAGCCGCCTCCGCAGTAACCTGGCCCGCACTCATTCGCGGGCGACTTGCCGTCATCGCTTCATCCAGTATCTGCATGATGTGTCTGAACTCGACATGGAGTCCGGCACGGCGGCAGGCTCCCTGAATGTTCATGGTGCAACCGCCGTCATTGCAGATCACCATATGCGCGCCGGTCGCCTTGATACATTTGACCTTCTCCCAGACGATCGCGCCGGACAACTCGCTCTGCTTGACAGAAAACGTCCCGCCGAAGCCGCAGCACTGGTCGATTTTGTCCAGGCGACGATACTCAAGCCCGCGGAATTGACGGATGAGCCCTTCAACATCCTCGGGAGTCATGTCGATGCCGCGATTGTGGCAACTGTAATGGTAGGTGGCCACGGCCGGATAAGTCAGGTTCCACCGCGACCAGTCGACCTTGAGTTTCTTCTGCAGAAACTCGACTGTCTCAAAGGTTTTCCCGGCCATCGCCACCGCACGGGGATACATCACCGGGTCATCCTTGAACAGGTGAGGATAATACTCGCGGACGATCGAGCAGCACGAACCGGAGGGCGTCACAACGACCTCGGCGTCGCGGAACACATCGATCATCCGCCCAGCGATAGCCCGGGCCTCGTCGAAAAAACCGCTGTTGAGCGCCGGCTGTCCGCAGCAGGTCTGGTCTTCAGGAAACTCCACTTGGTGTCCGAGCCGTCGCAGGATGCGGACCACACACTCGGCCACGTCCGGATAGAAAGTGTCCGTAAGACAGGTGACAAAGAGGGATACTTTCATGGCGTTATCCCGAAACTGAAGCCTCCGTGTCAACGACCCACAAACTCGCCCCGCAAGAAGAAGAAGATGCAGACGCAGATCGTCAACACCAGCACCGCAGCCGCAATGAAGAAACCTGCCCAGGAAAGCACCTGCTTTTCGTTGCGGCGCTGGCCGACGCTGTTGATGCCCAGGCCGAATCCGATCACCGCCAGCAGGGCCGTGACGGCGGCGGCGGCCACGACGGCCATGTAGGTTCGCTGTCCGTAGAACACAGCGAGTTCCTGTACTGAAAAGCGTCGCACCACCAGTGCCAACAGGACAAGGAAAGTCACTGCCGAAGCCAGACCAGCCGCTAAGCTCACCCGCGCCTGGTCCTCATATCGACGAAGCGAAAACTTGGCCACGACTTGAGTCTCCAGACCGTCAGGCCGGCAAGAGAAGCCCACATACACTTCGCTTACCCGGCAAACACGTGTTACCACAAGAGTTGGGCCGGCACGCGGGACTCACCTGCCGTCCCTTGCTTGACCGGGGCAGTTTAATGGAAAGCGGCCACGGCGTCCACCATCGGAACGGGTCGGCAATTGCGATTCAAGAACGCTCCCTTCGGCGACGGTCCCTCGCGGAACGCCGGCTATTGAGATGATGAGGCTGTCGACGGCAGTTGTCCCGTAATCCCGACGCGACAGAAGGTCTTAACGGCTGTTCTTTCTGCGGCAGTCGCTCGCGGCGGCATGGTGGGCCGGACCATGTTCTGTCTGAGCCTGCCGCGGATGCGGTCAGGCGTTCGACACCGGCAGACGGACGGTGACTGTGAATGTCTCACCCGGGGATGACCCCGCTTCGATCGAGCCGTCCAACAGTTCGACGAGTACCTTGCAGAGTGACAGACCCAGGCCGCAGTGCCCACCGGAAAACTGGCGGGCCGCATCTCCGCGCCAAAAGCGGTCGAAGACTCGCGGGACATCCTGCTCCGCCACCATACTGCCGCTGTTGGTGACCGTGAATTCGACGCTTCCGTCACGACAAATGGCCTCAACCCGGATCCACCCGCCGGTATTTGTGTACGTCGCGGCGTTGCTGAGGATGTTCTGAACGATCAGACGCAGTTTCCCGCAGTCCGACAAGATGGTGCGGGGCTCATGCAGTCGCCATTCTACCTGGAGATGCCTTTGTTCCGCCTGGCCGGCCAACGGCTTCCAGCATTCTCGAATCAGTGCGGCCAGATCCACCCCTTCTCTTGCCACCTCCAGTTGATTCGCGTCGGCACGGGCGAGGTGCAGCAGGTTCTCAACCATCCGCTGCATATGTTCGTTGATGCCGAGACAATCTTCCATGGCGTTCCGGTAGGTCTCGGGCTCGCGATCTCTGGAAAGGGCGACCTCCAGTATCGAGCGAACACCCGCCAGAGGCGTGCGAAGCTCATGGGCCACATCGGCGGTGAATCGCCTTTCGCGCTGAAAAGCGCGCTCCAGCCGGCCCAGCAAACCATTCAGGCGGTCAATGACCGGAAGCAATTCCGCGGGCACGCCGGCTGGCGCGATCCTGACGCCCAGCTCGGATTCACCGATGCCTGCGATCTGGTTTGCCAGCCGGTCCAGGGGTCGCAGACCTCGGCGAACGAACCAGGCCAGCACGCCAAGAGAAACCGCCATTGCAGCAGCCCCGACCGCTGCCATCGCGAACCTGATCCGAGCCAGGGTTGTTTCAATGCCCTTCGTCTGGCGGCCAAAGACGAGCGAGACCACAAGGGGCTGTTGCTGACGCCGGCCGTCGTCCTCCTGACGCGGCGTGAAGCGGATGCCTGCAATCCGAACGCGTCGGCCGTCCGGCAACCGGGTCGATTCGAAGGCCGGCCGGTCGACGGTACCCTCGATCTCGATCAGCTCACGACCTTCAAGGGAGGCGGAACGGGCGATGGTCCGACCCCCCGGCAGCCGGACCTGATAGAACTCCGCATGATCTGACGGCCTGAACTCAGGGAGGTTGGCCTCGTCGAAATCCAGCTCGATCTTTCCGTTTTCTTGTTCCGTCATCGCCGCGAGCGAACGGGCTTTGGCAACCAGCGACTCGTCGAACTCCCGCCACAAAGCGTTGCGGACCAGGGCATAAAGCAGGATGCCGGACCCGAGCAGCACCACCGTGGCACCCACGCCTGTTCCGATCAGCAAGCGAGCTCGCAGTGTTCGCACGTCTTATCGTCCCAACATGTAGCCCTGGCCTCGGCGGGTGTGGATCAGGCGGGGCAGTCCCGGTTGTTCGATCTTTCTCCGCAAGTAGCCGATGTACACATTCACCACGTTGCTCTCGACCGACGCATCGAACTCATAGAGGTGTTCCCAGATATCCGACCGAGAGACGATCTGACCGGCTCGCAGGGCCAGAAATTCAAGCAGCGCATATTCCCGCGCGGTCAAATCGATTTGCCGGCCTGCCCGCCGAACAGCTCGCTTGGCGGTGTCGATCTCCAGGTCCTCGATCCGCAGCACAGGGTCTTTGGCGGCGTATTTGCGGCGGACCAGAGCTCTCACGCGGGCCAGAAGCTCTTCGAACGCAAAGGGCTTGACCAGGTAATCGTCGGCGCCGAGATCCAAACCTCTGACGCGGTCCTGAACAGTATCCTTGGCGGTCAGCAGCAGCACCGGAGTCGCCCGGCCCGAGTGCCGAATCCGCTTCAGGATCGTCAACCCGTCGACGACGGGGAGCATGATGTCCAGAATAATGACGTCATAGTCGCAGGACTCCGCATACCACAACCCCTCCTCGCCGTCCGCCGAGACATCCACGGCGAAGCCGGCCTCGCGGAGCCCTTGGCTCACCGATGTCCGGAGCGGTTCATAGTCCTCGACCAACAGGACGCGCATGATACCAGAATGGCACGGCGCTGGCGGCCCCGCAAGCACCTGCGCCGGGAATGCTCCGGTCATTTGTCATCATCGTCGTCCGCGTCGTCGTCCTGATCGACCTCCCGCTTCACAAGCGTTCCATCTGACGCCACTTTGATTTCAACCTCCTGGCCGTTCTCGACCCATTCGGCTTCATAGACCGTTTGGCCGTTCTTGGTCTCGCGCTCGATTTCCTTGACCGTGGCGCCTTTGGCTTCAGCCAGTATGGTCGCTTTCACCGCTGCAGGAACCTGGTCGAGGGAAACTTTCTGCTCGTCCTCGCCGTCGTCGTCATCGTCATCGTCGTCACCGTCGTCATCCTTCCCAAAGATCTTGCCCGTCGCCGACACGAGGATTTCCTTTCCCTTGCCGTTGATCTTGGCTTCAATCTCGTACAAAACCATCGTGACTTTTGCACACTCCAGCTTGGCTCCGGCGGGGAAGTGCTTGGCCACGACGGCTTTCACATTCGTGGGCAGGGCATCGGCGTCAATCTCCTCTTCCATTTCCACGAGATCGCCGCCGGCCGTGACCTTGGCCTCGACCTCCTTGCCGCCGTTGACCTTCCACTCGGCCTCGTACAGCTCCATCCCGTTTTCCTTTTCCCGCTCGACCGCGGTGATCGATGCCCCATCGGCCAGCTTACGCAGCGTCGCCCGGGCCTCCGCGGGAATCTGACCCAGGGTGGTCTTGGGCGCGTCTCCAGCCGTTGCCACGGCAACGGCGATCGCCAAGCCAACGAACCCCAACAGCGTCAATGCTCTTTTCATGGCATAACTCCTTTTTTGAAAAAGGTTTGCGAGCGTCTCAGCCTTGCTCGGCTGTCATCTCACTATGGACCCGGAACCGCACCGAGGGCCCACGACCAACATAGTGTACTCGCCGTGAATAAGAAGATGGTGAGAAAGCCCTGAAGATCCGGTCCCGCGCGGAATCGGATGGTGGCACTTGCCAATGGGGCTTCGGCGGTCGCCATTGTGAGGGTGGCGTCGGCAGCCTCAGCCGATCGACCGCAACCGGTGCCCTGGGGCTCGACAGTGGAACGCGCGCCGTTTGGCCTCGAAGGGTCCGCGGGCGCTGGTCTGGCACAGGGTCAGCGTGTCGGCATGGACCACCATCTGCCCCCCGGCCAAGGGCAAGCGGAGCCGTGCTATGGAGTTTATGGAGCGGTCGAATGATGCGGATGGGACTATGAGCCCGGGCATACGGCTCTGAAACCGGTCGGCCATATGGGCGGTATCGTCGGGCTCGGAACCCTTGCACCCGGCTCCGATGGTGCCAAAGCCGCTACGCTGCGCGGCAGTGTCGCAAGTTGTCGCGACGCAAACACGGGATATAATGTGGATTACCGGATGAGGTCAGTCCCATTATCGATACCAACAGTCCGTGTTTGGCAGGATCGAGACGAAACCATGGCTGCAAAGCCTGTCGCCGAGCTAATCGCAACAAAACCCCAAACGCACCCCTGTCGGGACGAAGCGGGGGTTAACCCTTTGGCGGTCGCTGAGACGGCAAGGCGAGAGGTGAACGCTTCGCTGGATCGCACCCGGCGCAGCGCCTTGGGCCAGTTTTTCACTCCGCCTGCCACAGCTCAATTCATGGCCTCGATGTGCAGCGTGGTCCAGCCGCAAGTACACCTGCTCGATGCCGGGGCCGGCCTAGGGGCCCTGACGGCGGCGTGGGTGAACCAGATCTGCTCTCGATCCAGCCGCCCCAGCAGCGTCCGACTCACCGCTTATGAGGTCGACACGACGCTGCTTCCGGCTTTGAGACAAACTATGTCGGCGTGCAGACAGGCTTGCGAGGCGGCCGGAATTGCATGCGAATGGGTAATTCACGAAGCCGACTTCATCGAGGCGGCTGTTGAACGCCTGGCCCCTGGTCTTTTTCGCGCGGAAGACCACCCGTTCACCGTCGCCATTCTGAATCCGCCCTACAAGAAGTTTCACGCCGATTCCCGGACCCGCCGGCTTCTCCGACAGATGAATATCGAAACCACGAATCTCTATGCTGCTTTTCTTGCCCTTGCTCTGTTATCTCTGGAAGTCGGAGGAGAACTCGTCGCCATCACCCCGAGAAGTTTCTGCAACGGACCGTACTTCCGGCCTTTCCGCCAGCACCTGTTCCGCCATGCGAGTCTCACACACGTTCACGTATTCGAGGCCCGTGACCATGCTTTCCGCGACGACGAGGTGCTCCAGGAAAACGTCATCATCCGTGCCGTGAAGGGGGTCTCGCAGCAGCCCACGGTATCAGTCTCTCAGAGCGAAACGCCCGATGACTTGATTGACACGCAGCGTGAGGTGGGTTTTGACCGCGTCGTACGGCCTGGGGATCACCAGGCATTTATCCATCTCGTGCCGGACGGTCAGGGCGACCATCTGGCCGACGCAATGGTATCGTTGCCGTGCACACTCGACGACCTCGGCATAAGCGTAAGCACCGGGCGTGTCGTCGAGTTCCGCGCTCGCCAGTGGCTGCGGGCTGAGCCAGCGGCCGACACCGTCCCTTTGATTTACCCGACACACTTCGACGCCGGTGTCGTCCGCTGGCCCAAAGCCGAGACCAAGAAACCCAACGCTATCGTCTGCAACAGCGAAAGTGCGTCGCTCATGGTTCGAGCTGGCGTGTATGTCCTGGTCAAGCGTTTCTCGGCCAAAGAAGAGCGCCGACGCCTTGTCGCGGCCATCTTCGATCGAGAACACGTGCCGTGCGAGATGGTCGGATTCGAGAATCATCTTAATTACTTCCACGAGCGGGGAGCGCCTCTGGGACGAGAACTCGCCAAAGGGCTTTGGGCGTTTCTGAACAGCTCCGCCCTCGACTCCTACTTTCGCCAGTTCAACGGGCATACCCAAGTAAACGCCACGGACCTCCGGTCGCTTCACTACCCCAGTCGGGAATCGCTTGTCACGCTAGGCGGCCAACTGAAGGGATTCGAATTTACGCAGGGTGTTCTTGACGCGGCCGTAAAAGACATACTGAGGGTGGGATGATGGCGGGGAAGAAGCCAAGAAAGGTCGCCGAGGCACAGGAAATCCTGACCGCTCTCGGCTTGCCATCAGAGCAGCGCAACGAACGGGCCGCTCTGACTTTACTGGCACTCGTGGGTCTTCCACCAAACAAGCCTTGGCGCGGGGCTGCGAATCCGCTCTGCCGCGTTACCCCGATCATGGAGTTTGTGGCCAACCATTACAGTAAGAAGTGGGCGCCGAATACCCGTGAGACGGTGCGAAGGTTCACACTCCACCAATTCGAGCAGGCAGGACTGGTGCTCTCCAACCCCGACTGCCCTGATCGACCGACAAACAGCCCGAAGTACTGCTATCAGGTCGAACCTCGGGCCTTGTCTCTGATCCGTAAGTATGGAACACCCGAGTGGGACAACGCCCTGCGCATGTATCTCGCCGATGCCCAAACGCTCTCGCAACGATACGCCCAGGCGAGAGAACTGAAACGTATTCCTCTTATTCTCGCGCCCAACACCACTATCAGACTGTCTCCGGGTGGCCAGAACACCCTGGTGCAGAAGATCATCGATGATTTCTGCCCCCGGTTCACGCCCGCAGGCAGGCCTATCTACATTGGTGATACCGGCAGGAAATGGGCCTACTTCGACGAGCACGCCCTCCAGGAAATTGGCGTGACGGTTACAGAACATGGCAAGATGCCTGATGTCGTCATTCACTTCACAGAAAAGAACTGGTTGGTCCTCATGGAGGCGGTGACCAGCCACGGGCCAGTCAACCCAAAAAGGCTGGTAGAACTCACCACCCTGTTTGAGGGCAGCGCGGCAGGCTTGGTGTTCGTTACGGCTTTCCTTGATCGTCGGGGGCTGATCAAGTACCTGCGAGAGATTGCCTGGCAAACCGAGGTCTGGGTCGCTGAAGACCCGGATCACATGATTCATTTCAACGGAGAACGGTTCCTTGGACCTTACTGAGCACACCGCCCCGGCCAAGAGCGACTTACCGGGCCGCATCGAAACCAACGAGCCTGCTTCGAGCCTCCAGGCTTGCCACGAGATCGGATTGACACACCCCATGAAATGCCTACCATGCGCGCCGTTTTCCGCGTTGTGAGAAGACAACCTCGATGGCCAAGAAAACGAGATCAGTAAAGTGGTCTGCCCTGTGGATCTGGGGCAGTCCGGGGCCGGCTCACGAACATCGCAATGAATACGTCTATCTTCGCAAGACCTTCCGATTGCCGAGGTCGCCTGCGGCGGCGCCCGTGCGGATCTCCGCGGATAACCGATATGTCCTGTACGTGAACGGACAGATCATCTGTCGCGGACCAGCCCGTTGCGACCCGCGGTTTCAATCGTACGACGAGATCGACTTGGCTCCCTGGCTGCGGCGGGGCAAGAACGTGATCGCGGCGTTGGCCCACCACTATGGTGAGAGCACGTTTCAGTCGCTGGAGCGCGGAGGGTGGGGCTTTCTGCTTGACGGCGAGGTTCGGGTAAGCCGCAAGAAGGCGATCAACATCTCCTCCGACTGGACATGGAAGGGCATCCGGGCGGAAGCCTACAACCGCAAAACTTCCCGCTACACGGTCCAACTGGGCTTCCAGGAGGATTTCGACGCGGCGAAGGATGTGCCCCACTGGGCCGGGCGGCAGTTCGATGACACCGGCTGGCCAGAGGCAACGGTGCGAGGGGCGGCCACCATCATGCCCGTGGAGAGGTTCGAACCGCGGGGCATTCCTCTTGAGCAAGAGATGCCCGGCCGATTTACGGGAATCACTGGCCGTTTCATCGGTCGGAACGGCAAGAACTGGGAGCACTGCGACAACATCGGCCTCCTGCTGGCCGACGAACGCCGGCTGCCCGCCCGGAAGACCGTCTTTGCAGATGAGATGACTGCGCTGCGGCCGACCCGGTCCGCAAACGGCATGACCGTCCGACCGACAAGGCCAAACGAGTTTCACGCTATCGTACTTGACGCCGGACGCGAGACGTGTGGGTTTCTTCAACTCAACGTCGAGGCGGCCGGGGGCGAGGTCATCGACTTTCATTATTGCGAGCACGTACGGCCCAACGGCGACGCGATCGTCCGGTCGCGAACCGGCGTGGTCAACAGCATCACCGACCGCTACCGGTGCCGAAAGGGGCGGCAGCAACATCAGTTCTTCTCGTGGAAGGGCTTTCGTTACGTTCTCGTGGTCTTCCGCAATGTTCGACGGCCGCTGAAGGTTCACAGACTCGACTACACGTTCACCAGCTACCCGGTCGAGAGACGAGGGGCGTTCGAGTGCAGCGACCCGTTGCTCAATCGCATCTGGGAGACCGGCGTATGGACCGAACAGCTCTGCATGCACGACGCGTACATGGATTGCCCGTGGCGCGAACAGGCGCAGTGGTGGGGCGACGCGCGCATCCAGTGGCGGGTGAACATGGCGGTTTTCGGTGACCATGCTCTTTTCCGGAGAGGTCTTCGCCAAGCGGCCCAGTCCCAGATTCACAACGGGCTGACCTACGGTTTGTTCCCCTCCGACTGCCACTCCTGCATTCTGCCGGACTACACCCTAGTCTGGGTCTGCTCCATATGGGACTATTACTTTTACACCGGCGACGACTCGCCCATACGCGAGCACTTCGACGCGGTGGTCAGAGCATTGAAGTGGTTTGAGAAACATGCGGGCGAGGCGCACCTGTGCGGATTCCCGGGTCACGGGATGTGGCTGTTCCTGGATTGGGCACCGTTGTTCAAGGCGGGCTACAATGCGACCTTCAGCCTCCAGTATCTGGAGGCCTTGCAGATTGCTGCGAAGATGGCCCGGCACCTGGGACACGACCGGCAGGCGCGTCGATACCGCGATATGGCGGCCAAGGTCGAACGGGCGGTGGTGCGCGTTTTCTGGGATTCCAAGGGCAGACAGTTCTGGGAAGGCTACAGCCAACAACACCGCCGGCCGTATCGCCAGGTTGCTCAACACGGCAACAGCTACGCGATCCTTACCGGCGTGCAACGACGATGGCATCGACAGATCGGACGTCGAGTGGCATGGATTCTCAGGAATCATGATCGCCTGTTCGAGGCCAACAGCGGCGGCAACTTCCAGCGGCCGGGGGCCAACTACCCGATTGCCTCGTCCTTTTTCTACGCTTACGTCCTGCAAGCGTTGTTTCAGACCGGCTACGGCGATGAGGCTCTTGCGGGCATCCGGAAACTCTGGGGCCGGATGCTCGATGACGGTGCGACTACCTGGTGCGAGTCGTGGAACCACGAGCCGAAGTCATTTGGCGATACCAGCGCGTGCCACGCCTGGTCCGCCAGCCCGACTTATCACCTTTCCGAGCAAATCGGCGGTGTGACCGCAATCAGCCCCGGTTTCCAGACCGTGCGGATCGCTCCGCAGATGTTCGATCTCGATTGGGCCAAGGTGCGTTACCCCTCGCCGCGAGGAATTATCGAGGTTCGATGGCAGCGGCGAGGTCGCAACGGCATGAATCTCCACGTCAAGCTGCCGAAAGGCGTCACGGGTGTGCTGGACGTGCCAGGGCTGCCCAGGAGACTGCTCTCGAGCGGTCGCCACGAGTTCACGTCGGAATAGCCGTGCGGGTCGATTTGCAGATCAATCAACCTCATCTGCGTCGACCACTGCCCGCATACTCTTCATCGCCACGTCGTACCTGGTACGGTGTTCAGCAAACCGCGCCCGACAGGATTCGAACCTGTGACCCCCGGTTTAGGAAACCGGTGCTCTATCCTACTGAGCTACGGGCGCAAACCGCTCTGAGCCTGCCCCGAGATGGCTCATAGGCATTATAACCCGGTTGCAGCCGGTCTGCACGCTTGCGTCAGCGGTCCCCGAGCCCCCTTACTCCATTCGGGTGAAAGTGGCGTTCCCGCAGCCCCCCTCCGAGGGTCCGACAGACCACGACTGCCGCCGGCACGATTTGCTCCACCCATGTCGCGAGGGTACAAGTAAGCATCAGCCATACTGCCGCCATTCCCGCGTCACAGGGGTATTGCCGGACAAGGGCTTGAACCTTTTACAGGTATTAAAGCCTTTTCGGCTCCTCAGGCACCGGAACGGCCTGAGACACCGCATGAGAGGTCTCTGATGAAGACACAACATGCTGCTTGCTCGATCCTCCTCATCGTCTGCGGGTTCTGCCTCTCCGTGGCTTCGGCCACCGAGGCCGAGGACCCGCGAATCCGTCCTTACGAGAAGAACCCCTTCTACTGGCAGTACAAGGGCCGGCCCGTCCTGTTGCTCGGGGCCAGCGACGACGACAACCTGTTCCAGTGGCCCCTACTCGACAAGCACCTCGATGCGATGAAGGAGGCCGGCGCCAACTACATCCGCAACACCATGAGCGACCGGAAGGACAAGGGTTTCGAGGTGTACCCCTTCAAGCAGTTGCCCGACGGCAAATACGACCTCCGCCAGTGGAACGACGAATACTGGACACGATTCGCCAACATGCTTCGCTGGACGCACGAGCGGGAGATCTTCGTGCAGATCGAGATATGGGACCGATTCGACTACAGCGGCGACAGATGGCCACCGCACCCGTACAACCCGCGCAACAACGTCAATTACACGTACGAGGATTCCGGTTTCGCCCCCAAGTACCCCGACCACCCCGGGGCCAACAAGCAACCCTTCTTCTTCACCACGCCTGCTCAGCGGAATAACACCGTCGTACTCGAATACCAGCACCGGTTTGTGGACAAGATGTTGTCGCTGGCGCTGAAATACGATCACGTGCTCTACTGCATCGACAACGAGACCTCCGGCGAGGAGAAATGGTCGGCTTACTGGGCCGACTACATCCACCGTCGCGCGGCCGAGGCAAACAGGAAAGTCTGTGTCACCGAGATGTGGGATGACTGGGACCTCAAGGCCGATCGCCACAAGCGGACCTTCGATCACCCCGAGCGATACGATTTCGCGGACGTCTCGCAGAACAACCAGAAAAAGGGCCAGGAGCACTGGGACAACTTCCAGTGGGTGCGCCGCTACTTGAGCAAGCACCCACGGCCGCTGAACACCGTCAAGACCTACGGGGCCGACGGCGGGCGATACGGTGACACGCGGGAGGGTCTTCAGCGATGGTGGCGGCATGTGATCGGAGGGGCGGCCTCGGCCCGCTTCCACCGGCCGGACTCGGGCCTGGGCCTCTCGCCGCCGTCCATCGCCGCGCTGCGGGCCGCGCGGAAGCTGGAATCGGTCATCAAGCTCTGGGATGTCGAGCCCGCCGACGATCTTCTGAAAGATCGATCTGAAAACGAAGCATACCTGGCGTGTGCGCCGGGCCGGTCGTACGCCATCTACTTCACCGACGGCGGGTCCGTGGGGCTCGACCTTCGTGATCAGTCTGGCGACTGGAAGCTCCGCTGGCTCGATCTCAAGATCGGCGAGTGGGCCGCGACAGCCTCCCAGTCCGGCAGCTCGATCGCAACTGTCCAGGCTCCCGCCCGCGGCGGCTGGATCGCCGTCATCACAAGGAGGTGATCCCCTGGGCGACGTGATTAAGCCTCTGCGAGCTCATCGTCGCAGCAATCAACGAGTAATCTGCGTTCACAGGGTTGAAAGAACCCTGTTCAGCTCCGCGACCAGCCAATCCTGATCGGCTTCCGACAGACGATGACCGAAGCTGACTTTCTTACGCCCGACCCGCGCACGGCACGCGTACACCGGCTTGTCGTTTTCCGTGTAACTGACCTCGCGAGAGAAGCTCTCCACGTCCTCCAGTAGAAACGAGCGGCTTCGCTGACGCCCGAATAACTCCTTCACGATGGCAAAGCCGTCGCGATCCAGCCACAGTGTCGTCCGTCCCCAGGCCAGCCGGCACCCGATGTACAACATCACCACGCCGACGGCAATGAACGGTAGAAAGAACAGCAGCATCGCCAACGGGATTTCGCCCTTCACCATGCCGATCAGGAATCCGCCGAACACGGCAGCCAGGATCAGGTTCCAGAAAAGGGCGAAGCCGAACATCCCCATCGCCTTGGCGGTCAGTCCGGCCGCCGGAATGTGAATGCGAATCCCGCCCTCCGGCGGGTACTCGATGTCGAGAACGCCCGACGGCCCAGTGGGCGATCTGCTCGAAGACGCCTCGACAGGCGGCAATGCGCTCGAAGGCCGGAATGACTCCTCACAGTGGGGACAGGTGGCGGTGTCCAGCCCCACATCAACGTATTCGGCACCGACAGCCCGGCCACATGCCGGGCATCGCAGCGGCATGTCTACCTCCCGCGACCCCTCCGGTCCGGTTCCGCATATCGCTTCAGCCACGCGTGCATCTCGTGAAATACCCACTCCTGTTCCCGCAGGCTGAGGTGACCGCCGACGGATGTCTCCCAGGTTCCCAGCGACAGCAGAATGTGCGGCTCGGAGGTTCCGCCGGACGCATCCATCATTCCACACCTGCTGTGCCACCGACGGCTGCTCAGGACAGGTTCGGCCGTCCACCGAACGTACGTATCGGCCGCTGGAGCGGCGCGGGTACGGCCGATGCCCAGAAGGCTGGCTCGATAATCGCAGCCGTCGATCGCCAGTCGCACTCGTGTTCGCCCAAACAACGGCCACAGGATTCCCAGGATCATGGCAAGCCCCGCCGCGAAGAATGGCAGCATGAACAGGCACAGGAGGATGCCGCCCCAGCCTGGGAGCTCGGAGTCGCCGCCCGTCGAGTCGGGATTCTCAATGGAGGCCTTCTTGGCAGCTTCGGGCTCAGCGTTCAAGGGGCTTTCCGCTTCGATAGCCGGCTGTTGACCGTGATCGTCTTGGAAAAGCCCCCACACGCCGAAGCCAACGAAGAACGTCAGAAAACTCCACCACGCAATTGCAAAAACAATCAGGAACAGAAGCCCGAAATTGAATCCCAGCGGCGGAAACCGCACCAGCAGCGAACCGCCCTGGTCTTCAAGTTGAACCTTCGTCCCCGCCGGAGGCCCGTCGGGCTTCGGTGGAAGGCCCTCGTCCATGACGGCGTTGGGGCCTAATGCCATCGCCGCGCTCGGCCGAAACACTTCTCCACACGCCATGCACCGCGCCACGTCCGCCCCAACATTGACGTCCGCTGCCGGGACGACGTTCCGGCACGTCGGGCATTGTAGACTCATAAGTATTTCTTCCTGCTCACTCTTACTTTTACCGGTCTGCCTCTCAAATCCGACTGCGCCGGCCCTGCTTGACGAGAGTGCACCTGAATCACCAGACCTTGACGCTCGTTGCCGACTCATCAACGCTCTCAAACGGCCCAGGCTTAGGGTTCGATTCGCTCCGCTTCTTGCCGAAGTAATCGGTCTCGACGCGAATCGGCGTGCCATCCGGCCGTTCGTACGGCAAATCCGGAATGGCCGCCTTGCCGAGCAGTTCGGTGGTCACCAACTTGCGTGGGTGCCCGGAATCCGAAAGCTCCCCGAGCCCGACTTCAAGGTAAAAACCGTCCTCTTTTTCCGCCAGCTTGAGGGCGGGGTCGAATTCCGGCCTGACCAGCGGATGCGCCTCATACTTCGATGGCTTGGCCCCTCTGAAAAACACGTTCCCGCCCATCCATGAGGGCAGCTTCGCCGCATCGTAATCTGCCAGACCGTTGCCGCCCGCAAAAATGTTGTTGTAGAAGCGATTATCGCCTCCGACGATGTTCCGAAGTCCTGCGACCTCGGTCGAGTGCGGCTTATGGAACGGGGTCTCGCGTCCCAACTCGGGTCGGGGCACAATGCGCCCGCCGATCAGATTGTGTGCGTAAGCCCCGCCTTCGGACATGTCCAGCAGCGTCGTCGGGGAGAGAAAGATGTTGTTGTCCACCAGAAACGGCCCGTGGTCCACCTCGACAAACAGATCCTCAGCCTGATTGTCGTGCAACAGATTCGCAGTGACGCGCGTACCCTGGGCCATCCAATCAAGCCACAGACCGCGACACGTCCGGTAGATGTGATTACGGCTGATCTCCGTGTCGATCGCCCCGTGGAACTTGATTCCCGCCATTTCGGCGCCCGAAAACAATGCCCGCACGTGGATGTCATGAATGACGTTACCCGTCACGGTGCAGAAGATCGGACCGAGGCTGCCGACGATGCCCGCCTGTTCGCAGTGCGAGACGGTGTTGTTGCGAACGATGTGGTGGCCGATGGTCTCTTTGTTCCAGCCGGCGGCCAGTCCGCGTTTGATGGTCTTGACGTACCCCTCCGCAGTGTTGGCCGACGTGTTGTCATGTTCGTCGCCGTGTTTTCCCAGGGCGATGCCTGAGCAGACCGAGTGGCTGACCACGTTGTCCTCGATGATCCATCCCTTGCTCCAATGGGTGCCGATCAGACCGATCTGCTCGGCCGTAGGCGGAGCCCACGGGGTCGCCGCGTGCCGCATGGTAAAGCCACGCACGGTGATGTAGTTCCTGCCCGGTGAGTCCGGATAGAACACCGTTCGCCGGACGTTGATTTCGACCAGTTGCTCGTTGGGATCGACCCCTTTGAACTGGGCCCAGATGGTGGTGTTCTGATCGTCCACCCGCGCGAACCACAGCGGCGTGTTCTCCACAGGCTTCAGGACATCATCCAGCTTGGCCGCCTCGGCCAGCCACTCGCCGTTGAGATAAACCGCCCCGGTGTGATGCTCGCGGCCTTTGGGGTTGAACCAGTCTCCGCGGATCAGGTCGCGGTAGGGATTGAACTCGCCGAAAAATGAATTCGGCAGCGTTACCTTCCAGGTGTCTTCTTGGACCTTCAGCCAGTCCTTGACGACCTCCGAGCCCTTGATCTCGACTTTCTGCCCCGGCGCCGCCCGATAGACGATGCGGTTGGCGTCCGACTCACCCCCGCGCGGCGGGTTGATGCGTTCGCGGTAAACGCCGGAATACACGGTAATCACATCGCCGGGTTGTGCCAGATCGGCCGCCCGCTGAATCGTCCGCAGCGGTTCGGCCTGCGTGCCGCTGTTGGAGTCTCTTCCGTTGACCGCAACGTGAAACTCCCTGGCGGCAACCGTGCCGACGATTCCAAGGGCTGTCGCGACAGCGATAACGGCTGTTTTCATCCTTCTGCTCCTGTTTCCAGTGGCCGGCCTGCGACCGGCCCGTCATTGCCGCCCAGCCTCGTGCCGACGAAGGTCTCTCCCCTGTCAGGCTGGATCGTCGCAAAACACGATACCCCTGCCCGCTCCCTGACTCAACGCCGGCAGAAGGTACTGAATGGTCGCCCAGGGCAATCGCATCCAAATCCCCTGGCACAGGACCCGGTTTAGTCTCTTCCGTCGCGACTGGTGCGCGTTTTGCGCGCATGTTTCTGGACCGCGGTACGCTTGGGTTGCGGCCCGCAAAAAGGCGGTCCGCCTTAGGCAATCCTCCCGCAGGCCGCTCCATCCGGGGATCCTCCAACTCATCAAAAAAGCGCAGCAGGCCACACGCAGCTCCAACGCCCATGTTGCAGCTCCCGAAAAAGGAAGACCCTCTAAAAAACGCGAGGCCTCGTAACCCCTATGCCCGAAGTCATCCGCAATTCAACCAGAGCGTAATCCTTACAGATGCCTAACACACAGAAAAGACGAGACGAAGCTCATCGTTTAGATGCGATTGCCCTGCGATCCCGTCCCTGCCCGTTCGGCTGGGCTTGCAGAAACACCGAATATGGGACGCTGCGCATATTGTATTCTTGATTCTTGAGAAACAGGACAATCAGGGCAAACGGCGCATTCTGCGCAAGGGATCCGCGGATGAACCACTGTCCGTTCCTGGCCGAGTGTCAGTACTTCAGTGACCAGATCGATAAGGTCCAGCGGGTCGGCGCGACCTTCAAGAGCAACCAGTTCGAGAGGATCCAGGCGCTGGCCAAGACCTACCGTCTTGAGTTCTGCGCCTCAAAAGCCAACTTCTGTGCGCGCCACATGCTCGCCAAGGAAGTTGGGATCGAGCACGTGCCGAACGATCTTCAGCCGAGTCATGTCCTCCGAGCCAAGGAGATGATCGAAAAGCTCCGCTCGACGGCCACGCCTCCATAGCACGCTTATCGCGGATCGTCGTCTCAGCAGGAATCGGTGACATGGCCGGCCTGCAACCTCTCGACCAAACGGATCAGCCGACGAGCTACCTGGGCTTTCGTCCCGCGAAACGGGCCGGTCCACCCGGTTTGGGGCGAGAAGAGCTCGACTTCGGCGCGGTTGCGGCCCACGTTCGCCGGTCCGTTCAGCACAATCAAGTCGCAGTTCTTCTTGCGCAGTTTGCGTTCGGCATGGACGTAGGGATCGTGATCTTCCATCGCAAAAGCGACAAGAATCCGATGCCCTTTGCGTCGGCCCAGGGCGGCAGCAATGTCCTCGGTGGGTTCGAGCACGACGTTCAAGGGCTTGTTTATTTTGGCTCGTTTGTAGGCGACGCGGTCCCGAGGTCGGTAATCGCAGACCGCCGCCGTCATGAACGCCGCGTCGGCCTTGCGAAAAGCCTTCTTGCAGGCCGCGGACATTTCGGCGGCCGTTTCAACGCGGATCACTTTGACGCCTCGTGGAGCTTCGAGGGCGACCGGTCCGGTCACCAGCGTCACCTCGTGGCCGCGGCGGGCGGCCTCGCCGGCCAAGGCGTACCCCATCTTTCCTGACGAGGGGTTGGAGATGAAACGGACCGAGTCAAAGTATTCGCGAGTGGGACCGGCGGAAACAAGGATGTTCACTGCCGACCTCCAGCGGCCCTGGGTAGGTTGCTTTTGAGAAGGCGGGCCACCTTGTCGACGATGACCTCGGGCTCGGCCATACGGCCCGCGCCGAGCGCCCCGCATGCCAGGTAGCCCTCGACGGGATCGATGAACTGATAACCCAGCTCACGCAAGGTCTTCACGTTGCGCTGGACGACGGGGTTTTCCCACATCCGGGTGTTCATCGCGGGAGCAAGAACGGCGGGGCAATCCCGCCCCACCATCAGCGTGCTGACCAGGTCGTCGGCGATGCCACAGGCGAACTTGCCGATCAAGTTGGCGGTCGCAGGGGCGATCAGGAACAGGTCGGCCCGCTCGGTCAGAGCCAGGTGCTGGGGATCGTAATACCCCTCGGCCTGCCACATTGAGGTAAAAACCTGCCGACGGGTCAGCGACCGGAATGTGAGCGGGGTGACGAATCGCGCGGCCGCATCGGTCATCGCCACGGTCACGCCGCAGCCTCGCTGTACCAGCCGCGAAACCACCTGGCAGACCTTGTAGGCGGCGATGCCCCCAGCGACGCCAATCAGCACTTCATAGTCGGCAAGATCCTTTGCCGGGGCGGACTGGTCACTCGGTGACGGTGTCACTGGGCGTCTCCTCCACAGCCGCCTGAGGGGCCGGTGGAGCGAAGTCGGGAACGATCTTGCCCTCAAGAATCTCCTGCGTGATGATCTCGAGGTCCGTTTTGCCCGCAGGATCAACCATGGGGCGGGCGCCGTTCATCAACTGGAGCCAGCGCTTCTGCATCAGGGCGGTCAGCTTGAAGCGGCCGCCCGCCATGTTGATGATCTTGTCGTCCTTCAGTGCCTCGATCATTTGGAACCACTCTCCCGTACTATACGGACAATCTCATTGACCGTCCCCTCGACGGTCTCGTTCACCAGAAAATGGCGATAGGCCCCGCAATCCTGGGCCCAGCGGATCTCTCCGTCGGCCTTGCTCAGCCGTTCGCGCATGGCCTCGGCGGAGTCCTTTCGCCGCCCTTCAAGCCGCCCCTTCTGGTCCTCAGGGGTCGGCGCCAGGATGTAGATGGTGATCGCCTGCGGCAACTTCTTCACCACCTGCAACGTCCCCTCAATTTCGATCTCCAGGATGACCACCCGGCCGGCGGCCAAAGCATCCATTACCGGCCTGACCGGCGTGCCGTAATATCGCCCCCCGTACACCCTGGCGTACTCCAGGAATTCGCCTCGTTGCAGCCGGTTCTCGAACTCCTCGGTCGACAGGAAATGGTAGTCCACCCCGTCGACCTCGTTGTCCCGCCGCGGCCGCGTCGTCGCCGAAACGCTCAGAAACGCATCGAGGCGTTTGACCAATTCCTTGCAAACAGTCGTCTTGCCTACGCCGCTGGGTCCGCTGATGATCAACAGGGTTCCGGCCATGTGTCCGCCTGTCGAGCCACACATCCGGCGGCGGGGGCACGCCCATGAGTCGCCCCGCTCGCCGCTACCACCCGCTATTCCACGTTCTGCACCTGCTCCTTGAGGCGATCGATGGCGCTTTTGATCTCCACCACATGGTAGGCGATCCGTGCGTCATTGGCCTTGCTGCCGATGGTGTTTGCCTCCCGAAGCATTTCCTGAGCGAGGAAATCGAGCTTGCGTCCCGCGTGCTCGCCTTTGTCGCACAGTCTCTCGAACTGGTCGAGGTGCGAGCGAAGCCGCGAGATCTCCTCGTGAATATCGCAACGTTCCGCGTAGACGGCTACCTCGCGGCGGACGTCGTCGAGCTGAAGCTGCAACGAGGAGTCGGCCAGCAATTCATTCGCCCTCTGAAGCAGCCGCTGATGGTAGTCCTTCATCACCTGAGGGGCCTGTTCGACGACGGCGGTGAGGTTCTCCCGAATGCGCCCGCAATGAAGCAACAGATCCTCCCGCAGGGCCTGACCTTCCACCCGACGCATTTCGATGAGTCGGTCGAGTGCCTGGTTGACCAGCTTGCTCAGAATGTTGAATTGTCGTTCCCGCTCGCTTTCGTCGATCTCCGGCGGCTGGCAAACGCCAGGCAAAGCCAGTACGGCCGCAAGATCGATCCGTACCGGCCCCGTTGTCGTGATGCGGCTCAATTGCTCGACGTACCGCTGGAGGGCCGCGACGTTGACGTCTTGAGCGGCCTCAGCACTGGTGTTTCTCAACCGCAGGGTGCAGGCCACGCTGCCGCGAAGCAGACGGGCGCGCAACAGTTTCTCGACCTCGGGCTCAAGGACGGCCAGCGTCTCGGGCAGTTTGATCGACGCCTTGAAGTAGCGGTTGTTGACGCTTCGCAGCTCGAGCGCATAGTAAACGCCGTCGTCATGACACTGGGATTCACCGTATCCAGTCATCGAGAAAATCATGTCGTCGACGTTCTTCCTTGTCGCCTGGTCTGCAAAGCCGTCTCTGCCGGCCCCATGGCCCGGTATCGCGGCTGACGCCCGGTCAGGAGGGCTGGGTGGTGCTCCCGCCGCCGGTTGATTCCCCGCCGGGCATGTTCGTCCCCTGGACGGGGGGCACGGGCTTCTCCTGATCGGGAAGGTAATACCACACCCCCAGGCAGGCCACGATCACGAACAGTCCGGCCAGGCCAACGGTCAGCCAGGTAAAGAAATCGCCGGTCTTGGCACCGAAAGCGCTGTACCCGCCGGCCCCGCCGAACGCGCCCGCCAGACCGCCGCCGCGGCCTTTCTGGAGGAGGATCACCAGAATCAGCAGAACGCACACAAGCAGAAACACGATGGGGATCACCACATGAACCCACGATGCGAGAATGTCCATGAGAACTGTTCCTTTCCTTTGCGACGATCCCTTGTGTCGTCCGGGGCGTCTCGGGCACATTTCCCGGCCCTTATCGGGCGGCGGCCGCACCCTCGATGATTCCGACGAACTCATCGACCTTGAGGCTCGCCCCGCCGACAAGAGCCCCGTCGACGTCGGGCTGATTCATCAGCTCCTTGGCGTTCGAGGCCTTCACGCTGCCCCCGTACTGAATCCGCAGGGTCTGGGCAGCTTGGCTATTATACAGCTTGCCGATTTCCCGGCGAATGTAGGCATGGGCTTCCTGGGCCTGATCGGGCGTGGCCGTCCTGCCGGTTCCGATCGCCCAGACGGGCTCGTAGGCGATCACCACGTTGGCCAAGTCGACGTCGGGTCCCAAAACCTCATGAATCTGCTGGTACAGGACGGCCTCGGTTCCGCCGGCCTCCCGCTCATCCAGCTTCTCACCAACGCAATAGATAACCTTCAGGCCAGCCGCCAAGGCGGCAACGATTTTCTTCTTGAGCATGGCGTTTGTCTCGCCCAGAATGTGCCGTCGCTCGCTGTGCCCGATGAGCACCAACTCGCACCCGACGTCGACGAGCATGCCGGGCGCGACCTCGCCGGTGAAGGCTCCCTCGGGTTCAAAGTAGCAGTTCTGGGCTCCCAACTTGATTGCGGAGCCCTTGAGCGCCTCGCCGACGGCGGACAACATGGTAAAGGGCGGAAACACCGCCAGATCGACCGGGACTGAGGCAGGGATCTTCGCCTTGAGCCCCTCCACCAGGGCCTTGGCCTTGGCCACGTTCAAATTCATCTTCCAGTTGCCGGCCACAAACTTACGTCGCATGCTCTTGTTCTCCAAGTTCAGTCGAAAGACCGCTTCGCCCGGCTCACAATACTTCCGAGGCTCGCGGATATGAACCCAGCACGTTCAGTCTCAGGCAATGATGAACGGCTTCCTTCAGGGCCGCCTGTAACGGCGGGTCGTTCTGATGACCCTTCAGATCGCCGAAGAAGTAGTACTCCCAGTTGCGCTTCTTGCTTGGGCGGGATTGAATGAAGGACATGTTGACCCCTTCCTTCTGGAAAGCCGCCAACACCCTCACCAGTGCGCCCGGCTCATCCTTGGTGGTGAACACGACCGACGTCTTGTCATCGCCGGTCTGCTTGGCGGGACTGCGACCGATCACGAAAAACCGCGTCACATTATGGGTTGCGTCCTCGATGTTCTCGCAAACGATGTTCAGTCCGTACAACTGGGCGGCCAGCGCGCTGCCGATCGCACCGGCGTTGGGCTCCTCGCGGGCCATTTCGGCGGCCTTGGCGGTGCTGGCGACCGCAATGGTCTTGCCGATGAGGTTCGTCTCGCTCAGCCATCGCTGGCACTGCGAGAACACCTCGGGTTTGGAATAAACGCGATCGAGCTGCTGCAGCGGGCTGAGGGAGAGCAGATTGTGATGAATCGCCCGGTTGATTTCCGCGCAGATCTGGACGTCGGTTTCGACCAGGGCGTCGAGGGTGTCGATCACGCCGCCGCCGACGGAATTCTCGATCGGCACGACGCCGAAATCCGCCCGCTCCCGAGAAACCTCCTCGAAAACACCCCGGATGTCGGTGACCGATTCATACTCGACGGAGGCCCCGAACTTGCCCACCGCGGCCAGGTGCGAGAAGCTGCCCTGCGGGCCGAGATAGGCGATCCGCAGCGGCTTCTCGAGCGCGAATGAGCCGCTCATCAGCTCACGGTAGATGGCCATCAGCGTCTTGTCGGGCAGGGGTCCTTTGTTGGCCCGACGGATTTTTTCGAAGACCACCTTTTCGCGGTCCGGCGCATAGACGGGCGTACCTTCGGCGCTTTTGAGCCTGCCGATCTGAACGACGACCTCGGCGCGGCGGTTCAGCATCGCGACGAGCTCCTCGTCGATGGCATCAATCTGCTTGCGAAGGTCGTCGAGAGTCATGTTCGCACCCGCGGCCGGTGATCAGCAAACGGCCAAGAGCTGCAAGCCGACGGCTTCATCATAACGCCTGGCACACCAAGTCACCCACTTGCGCGGTGCCGTATCCCATCTTGCCGGCCGACTGCGATTTCATCTTCGGGCAGGTGGCGGCAATGGCCTTTTCGACCCGGTTGCCGGCCCGTTCGACGGCCGCGTCACCCTTCTGCGCACCCACCACCCTGAGCAGCATCGCCAGGGCTCCGATGGCCGCGATCGGATTGATGACGTTCATGCCGGTGTACTTGGGCGCGCTGCCGCCGATCGGCTCAAACAT
>DAOOIV010000047.1:31950-38633 GCA_035384605.1 Phycisphaerae bacterium | reverse complement strand
ACAGCCGGTCGTGGGCATGGTCTACGATCCGGTCGCCGATCGGATGTATTCGGCCTCGATCGGGGCCGGTGCCTGGGTCAACGCCGACCGAATCGAACGGCGCGAAGTGCCGACCTGGAACGAGGTCTACATGGGTATCCCCACGAGCAAGCACGAGCAGTTGCCCCCGGTGGTGCACCGCTGGATCGACACCATGGTGGTCCGCAACTTTGGCTCGACGGCCATGCATCTATCGCTTCTGGCGACCGGTTCGCTCGATGCCGTTTACTGCAAGAAGTCAAAGCTGTGGGATATCGCGGCGGGAGCCGTAATTGCCTGTGAGACGGGCGCTGAAGTTTTGTCTCTGGACGGTCGTGAGCACTTTCCGATGGATCTCAGTCACTACGCCAACGAGCCGCTTCCCATGATCGCCGCCAGGCCGGACCTGGTCGAGAGACTCCTCGCTGAGTATCGCACCGCCCAGATGAGCTGAACCTCTTTTGTGCCGGGACAACAGCGGCAAGCCGCCGGGGCGTAACAGACTCAAATGATGTGCACAACCGTCAAGCCGCCGCCTGACCGTGCGGCAGGTCTCGGTCGCCGCAGCAACCTCGACGTTGCCCCACCGCGCTCGCGGCGTCCCGCATGTATGTTCCCACAGGGGTGCAGAAGAAAGGGCTGCGGAAGGCTGCACCCCCGGTCTTGGGCCGCTTACTTCTTTTCCTCGAACTCCGCGTCGATCACGTCATCCGCCTTGGCCTGCGATGCCCCACCCGCAGTTGCACCGGCAGTCGCTGCCTGGCCTGCCGTTCCGCCTGCCTTGCGAGCAACTTCCTCGTATATGATCTTGCCAATGGTCTGCGAGGATGTGGCCACTTGCTCCATGGCCCGCTGAATGGCGGCCTTGTCGTCGCCCTTCATGGCCTCTTTGAGCTGGTTGATCGCCGCCTCGACGTTTCCCCGCTCGTTCGCAGGTACCTTGTCGCCATGTTCCTTCAGTGTCCGCTCGGTCTGGTAAATCATGTTGTCGGCCTGGTTGCGGACCTCGACCAGCTCGCGGCGGCTCTGGTCTTCAGCCGCATGTTCCTCGGCCTCCCGCCGCATCCGTTCAATCTCCGCCTTGCTCAGACCACTTGACCCCTCGATCCGGATCGACTGGGCCTTGCCGGTGCCAAGATCCTTGGCCGACACGTTCAGAATTCCATTCGCGTCGATGTCGAACGTGACCTCAATTTGCGGGATCCCCCGCGGTGCCGGGGGGATGCCGGTGAGATTGAAGCGTCCGAGCGACCGGTTATCGGCGGCCATTTGCCGCTCACCTTGCAGGACGTGAATGGTGACCTCCGTCTGGCCGTCCGCGGCGGTGCTGAAGATCTCCTTCTTGCTCGTCGGGATGGTCGTGTTCTTCTCGATCAGTTTGGTCATCACGCCGCCCAGAGTCTCCACTCCCAGTGACAACGGGGTCACGTCCAGCAGCACGATATCATCCTTCTCGCCGGCCAGAACCGCCCCCTGGATCGCGGCACCCACGGCAACCACCTCGTCGGGGTTGATGCTTTTGTTGGGCTCTTTTCCGAAGAGTTCCTTCACCAACCGCTGAACCGCCGGCATCCGGGTCGACCCGCCGACGAGGACCACTTCGTCGATATCCTTCGGTGTGAGTTTCGCGTCGGACAGCGCGGTCATCACCGGCTGACGGCAGCGATCCGTCAGGTGCTGGGTCAACTGCTCAAACTTCGCCCGCGTCAGCTTCTCCTGGAGGTGCTTCGGGCCGGCCTGGTCGGCGGTGATGAACGGCAGGTTGATCGTCGTCTCCTGCACCGTGGACAACTCGCACTTGGCCTTCTCGCAGGCTTCTTTTAGTCGCTGCAGGGCCATCGGATCCTTGCGCAAGTCAATGCCTTCCTTCCGCCGGAATTCCTCGGCAACGTAATCGATCAGCACCTTGTCGTAGTCGTCACCGCCCAGGTGCGTATCGCCGTTGGTGCTGAGCACCTCGAACACGCTGTCCCCGATATCGAGGATCGAAATGTCGAACGTGCCGCCGCCGAGGTCGAATACGGCGATCTTCTCGTTCTTCTTTTTCTCGAGTCCGTACGCCAAGGCCGCCGCGGTGGGCTCGTTGATGATCCTCTCGACCTTGAGGCCGGCGATCTCCCCGGCATCCTTGGTGGCTTGTCGCTGCGCGTCATTGAAGTAAGCCGGAACGGTGATAACCGCGCGCGTGACGGTCTCGCCCAGATAGTCCTCGGCCGTCTTCTTGAGATCACGCAGAATAATTGCGGAGATCTCCGGCGGAGTGTACTGCTTGCCCCGTACCTCCACCTTGACCAGATCCTGCGGCCCGCCGACGATCTTGTAAGGCACCGTCTTTTCCTCGGATTGGACTTCGTAATGACGACGCCCCATGAACCGCTTGATCGAGAAAATGGTATTCTCCGGATTGGTCACCTGCTGATGTTTGGCGATCTGGCCGACAAGCTGCTCGCCCTTGTCCGTGAAGCCCACCACTGACGGAGTCAGCCGGGAGCCTTGGGCGTTGGTCAGCACCTTGGGTTGGTCGCCCTCCATGATCGCTACCACCGAGTTCGTGGTGCCCAAGTCGATTCCGATGATTTTTGACATACGTTCCATCTCCTTCGAACCTGCGCGGAAAGCCTTGTTGCCAGCGTCCCGCGCGACATGTTCTCGGCACTGCGCTGTCGAGAGTCCTTGGCCACGCGCAGTCTCACCGCCGCGACCCGACTTCCGTTCAGCCGATCTCTAGTTACAGCAAGAAAGATGCCAACCCTCCAGCTCTTGCCTTCTATACCGTAAGCTCTGTTTGTGCAAATGCTTACACCATATTCTGCGGCCTTGAGATCTTGGCTTTGGGACTGCCAGAGTGGCAGGCAGATCTGCTCGGGGTTGGCGTCGCCAACGTTTCGGGGGCTAAAATGTAGACATGTCACTGTTGCACAAGCCCTTGGAGACGGTGGGGGGGCACGGAGCGCCTGCGGTTCGGCAGATTTCCGTCTTCGTGGAGAACCGGTTGGGCCAACTCCTGAGCATTACGCAAGTCCTTGAGAAAAAAGATATTAAGATGCTGGCCCTGTCGATTGTTGACTTGGTTGACTGCGCCATCGTGCGGTTGCTTTTTGATGCCGCAGATGAGGCGATTCGCGTTCTCCGCGAGGCGGGTTTCACTGTGACGGTCGCAGAGGTGGTTGTCGTTCGCCTGCCGAAAGGCAAACGAGGCCTTTTGACCGTCTGGTCGGCCTTGCTTGGAGCTGAGATCAACATTGCGTATGCCTACCCCTTGCTGGCCTCCCAAAAAGGATCCGCGATCGCCATCTACGTGGACAATGTGGACTTGGCCATCGATACCCTCCGTACCCACAACTTTGAGGTGCTCGATGAATCGGATTTGCAGGAAGAGACGTAGACTGCCAAATTGACCGGCACCCCTGCCATCGGCCATGATCTAAGTGCCTGTCAAGCGGTCTGTTACGTACAATCGGCGCGGTGGCACTCCGATTGCAGCGACCTCAGAGCCGCGCGCGGTCGTACAATTTTTCGACGACCTGCTGCAAGGACGTTCGGGGGCAACGAAAGGAGGTTGACATGCTTGGTTGGTGGGATCACCAGTACTTCTTGCTCGTTGGCCCAGGCATTCTGCTGGCCCTCTACGCGAGCCTCAAGGTGAAGTCAACCTTTGCGAGAGCCAAGGAAATGACCACTCGCAAGGGCTGGACCGGCCGTGATATAGCCCAAGCCATCCTCGACAGCGAAGGAATCCACGATGTGGCCATCGAGCCGGTGAACAGTTACCTTGGTGACCACTACGACCCGCGAGAACGGGTGCTGCGATTGAGTCCTGATGTCTACCACGGTCGATCCATCGCTGCGGCAGGTGTGGCCGCGCACGAGGCCGGGCATGCGATTCAGCACGCCCACGGCTACGCGGCGTTGTCCCTGCGGAACAGCATCATTCCCCTGGCCAGCATTGGCTCAAACTTCAGTTTCATACTCATCATGATTGGCTTGGCCATGGCCCTCAAGTCGCTGGCGGTCATCGGTTGCGCCCTGTTCACGATGGTCGTGCTATTCCAGTTGATCAACCTTCCCGTCGAATTCAATGCCAGCACGCGTGCGCGTCAGGCTCTTCTGGCCAATGGTCTGGTCACTCAAGTAGAGGACGAGGAAGTAGGCCGGGTCCTTCGGGCCGCCGCCATGACCTATGTCGCCGCCACGCTGACGGCTATCCTGACGCTGTTGTACTACCTGATGCGGGCCGGCCTGCTGGGTGGTCACCGCGATGATTAATCGCGGACGCTGACCGAGAGAGCCTTCAACTTCCGAAGATGAAAGCCAACCCGGTCATGTACTCGCCCCGGACCTTCTTGCAGTAGCGAACACAGGCCTTGGTTGCGAAGGATGCGTGGGGCAACTGTACGACGATGTCAACCACCGAATCGGGCTCGAAGTAATGTGCGGAGCTCATCCCCAGGCCCCCTTCGGAAATGTTCATTACGTTACCCGTCAGGCTATCGCTTTGCCGGCTGAACACCGGTCGCAATTCAACTGTGCCCCGTGAGCTGTATCGTGGGTGTCGTCTCGGATCGTTACGGTCGTCTTGTTGATGAGGAGCCTCATGGGGCAGTTGCCGCACGATCTCGGCGATAACGTCTCGGGTGAGCTTGGGAACCTCTCCGATGACCATCTCTCTTGCTCGCACTGTGATTCGCCCTGGAGGCCGTCTTTGTCCTGGCACCATTTGAAGGCCTGGAGCACGTTGTTCTTCGGCGCCTTAGTCGTCGAAGACGAACTGAATACCCATCAGATACTCCGCCTCGCCGTCCATCTCCTTGCAGTATCGCACCTTCGCCTGGCCATAGAAGGTCTGCTCGGGCAGATGCACCGAGATATCCAACAGCGCGTCAGGCGGGAAGTACGTATCCGTCTTCACGCCCATACCGCCCTCACTGATGTCTCGACAAACGGCAAACCACTGCTGGTTGTTGTCGCCCGTCGCATACCTCAGTTCGACAGTGCCTGGAAATGGCCAGCGCGGCGCCCGCCGCAGCTCGGCTCCATCGTATCTCTGCCCGGCCGTCTCCATCCGCTTGCGGATGAGGCGGGCGATCTGCTTGCGTGTCAGTTTGACGATCTCTCCCGTCGGCATGACACTTCCCCCTGATCGTAACTCGGGTGCGGACGGCGTCGGAGCTCACCCGCTGTTGCTGTCCCTTATCGGACCGATGGCGAGAGGCTCGGCCTGCTAGTTTGGTCGGCGTTTGAGCGGCGCAGCTTAATGCTTAATCCGCCGTTGTTCTGGAGCGTCAGGCTCCAAACCTGCCCGCGCTCGACCGGCACATAGACGGCCTCCCCTTGAGCGACCGTAATGCCTTTTCGGGCGGCGAGGTCCGGATCGGACGCCAAGTCCCAGAACTGGCGCCACAATTCCTGCTCAAAGGGCGTCGGTGATGGGTTCACACGAAAGATATTGGGCACATCGCCGCTGGGGTCGACGGGAAACCCGTCGATAGGATTCTGGTGTTCTCCGTAGATCCGGCGAAACAGCGCCAGACTCTTGCCGCGAAGGGCGTCTCCGAGAGACACGTACTCAGGGTCGAACTTCAGCACTAGGGCATCGAAGAAAATGACGTCGTCATTGATCATGAATCGCCGCGACGGCAGGGCGTGTCCTTCGCGGTCGATCTCCACGAATTCGATGATGGTGATGTCCGTGTCAGAAGGCCGGCCGTTGAACACCTCGCCTTCTCTGACCTGATCGACCACATAGACTTCGGCCACGCGGTCCTCTCCGGTCAGCCGGCTGACTGCCTGTTCCAGAGCGATGCGCCGTTTCTCCAGTTCCTCGTTTTCGCGGCGAAGGCGCGCGGTTTCACCCGGCGACAGCATCCAGAGTGTCCCTGCGATGGCCGCGCCGAGGACGGCCAACCCGAATGTCCATTGCAGATAGCGCAAAGCAAGCCCCTCGCAAGGACGATCCTTGCAGATAGCCCATTGCCCGAGTGATAGGCCCTTCTGCTCAAAGGCGCCACGCTCTCGCGGCAAGCGATTATTTATACGATATGGATCGGCTCAAGGGTGCGAAAACGGTAACCTGCGCGTCCGAGAAGGCACGAGAAGCAACCCAACAGTCAGGAAAACCACCTCACCCATCCCGAGCGCCCCGCAGCCTGTGCCGGAACCGGACGAACTTCCGCCGTCTGAGCCGCCATCGCTGGGGCCCCCTCCGTCAGGCAAAGGCAGGACTGCAAGAGTGACCGTGCCGGGTATGGAGTCCTCTCGGCCGTCATTCGCGCACCACTGGAATGTCTCGGTTCCGACAGCGCCTGCATCGGGCGTAAAGGAGAAGGTGAAGGGCGGCCCGATGCTGGCAGCCGTATAGGTCGCGGTCAGGCTGGCGGTAACATCATTGATCTTGAGCACGCCGGTCTTGGGCAGGGCCGTCAGACGCAACGTGACCTTGTCACCGTCTTCGTCGCTGGGGCTCAGGACGCCGGTGATGATGGTGCCGCAGAAGCCGGAGACGGCAGAGTCGGGTGATAGAGGCGGAGTGTTCACCGCGACGGCGACGACCGCGCGGTCCGAGCCGGCCACGCCATCACTGACCCGAAAGTGAAAGCTATCTGTTCCTCGATAGCCCGGAGTCACGCTGTATAAGACCTCATTTACGCCTCGGGTAAGCGTCTTGG